>JALVUB010000074.1 GCA_027023915.1 Sedimenticola sp. | reverse complement strand
CCTCCAGCCCCTCGAAGCACTCCTCGAGGAAAACATCTAGAAATTCAGAAAGATCCATGGACATGGAAGCACCACCCGCCGCTGTTCAATGGGAAAAGTTTTCTTTCAGCCGTTGGTATCGGCGAGAGACCGGCTTCCTTTAGCTGGCAGCTGGAAAAAAGCGTTTTTCAACTGTCCTCGGGGACCGCCGTCGGTTTTCCCGCTTCTTGACACTTTCTCGGGACTGGAACGAGAATGAAACCAGTTCCAGCTTCAACCATACGCCGGTGGACGACATTCCCATAGGCGCGCTTCTCGCCGCCCTGCTGCTTCTCATTCTCCTGTCGGCCTTTTTCTCCGGCTCGGAAACCGCGCTCATGACCCTCAACCGCTACCGCCTTCGTCACCTGGCGGAAGCGGGCAGCCGTCCAGCGCGCCTGGCCGAGCGGCTGTTGCAGCGGCCAGACCGGCTCATCGGCCTGATTCTGCTGGGCAACAACTTCGTCAACATTCTGGCCTCTTCCCTGGCCACCCTGCTGGCCATCCGCCTGGGAGGCCAGGGCGCCATCCCGGTGGCCGCCGGGCTGCTCACCCTGGTGATCCTGATCTTTTCCGAGGTGGCGCCGAAAACCCTGGCGGCCCTGCACCCGGAAAGGCTCGCCTTTCCCGCCACCTGGATCTTCGTTCCCCTGCTGAAGCTCACCTACCCCCTCGTGGCGCTGGTCAATTTCTTCGCCAACGGCATTCTGCGCCTGCTCCACCTCTATCCCGAGGGCGAGGAGACACGGCAGAAGATCACCAAGGAGGAGCTGCGTACCATCGTCAACGAAGCGGGGGCGCTCATCCCCAGACGCCATCAGAAGATGCTGGTGGCCATTCTCGATCTGGAAAACGGGCGGGTGGAAGACATCATGATCCCCCGCCAGGAAATCGACGGCATCGACCTTGAAGAGCCCTGGGACGAGCTGCTGAAAGATCTGCGCGATATGCCCTACACCCAGGCGCTGGTCTATCGCCGCAGTATCGACAAGGTGGTGGGATTCATCCACGCGCGCCGGGTGATGCAGGCGCTGATGGAAGGTGGATTGACCAGGGAAAAGCTGGAATCACTGATCCGCGAGCCCTATTACATCCCGGAGGGAACGCCGCTGCACACCCAGCTGCTCAATTTTCAGAAGGCAAGGCGCCGGGTCGGGCTGGTGGTGGACGAGTATGGCGACGTGCTCGGCATGGTGACCATGAGCGATCTGCTGGAACAGATCGTTGGCGAATTTACCTCCGACCCCAGCGACCGCATCGCCGACGTGATTCCACAAGACGACGGCAGCTATCTCATCAGCGGCAGTGCAAACGTCCGCAAGCTGGTGAAAAAATTCGGCTGGAAACTTCACACAGACGGCCCCCGCACTTTCAATGGCCTGATTCTGGAACAGCTTGAAAGCATCCCCGAACCCGGCACCAGCCTGCTCATCGACGGCTACCCTGTGGAAGTACTGCAAATTCAGGACAACGCGGTAAAAACGGCGCGTTTCGAACCCAGGCGCGTCACGGACTAACAGCGGCGGAAAACTATTCCGCCAGCCGCGCTGCCGGTACAATACAGCTTTCGTCAAACACTGCCAGGAAACTCCACATGGGCTTTCTCGAAAACAAGAAGATCCTCGTCACCGGCATCGCCAGCAACCGTTCCATCGCCTACGGCGTGGCCCGCGCCATGCACCGCGAAGGCGCGCAGCTGGCCTTCACCTACCAGGGCGAAAAACTCAAGGGACGGGTGGAGAAATTTGCCGAGGAGTTCGGCGCCGACATCGTGCTACCCCTGGACGTGACCCGGGATGAAGAGATCGAAGGAGTCTTCTCCGCTTTGGCGGAGCGCTGGGGCGGGCTCGACGGGCTGGTTCACTCCATCGGCTTCGCGCCGCGCGACCAATTGGAAGGAAACTTCGTGGAGGCGATCAGCCGCGAGGGCTTTCAAACCGCGCTGGATATCAGCACCTACAGCTTCGCCGCCCTCGCCAAGGCGGGACGCGAGCTGATGAAGGATCGCAACGCCGCGCTGGTGACCATGACCTACCTGGGCGCGGTGCGCACCATTCCCAACTATAACGTCATGGGCGTTGCCAAGGCGGCGCTTGAGGCCACCACCCGCTATCTGGCGGATTCACTGGGTCCGGACGGCATCCGCGTCAACGCCGTCTCCGCCGGCCCCATCCGCACGCTTGCCGCTTCCGGCATCAACAACTTCCGCGCCATGCTGGCCGAGGGCGAGAAAAAGAACCCCTTGCGCCGCAATGTCACCATCGACGAGGTGGGCAACGCCACCGCCTTCCTCTGCTCCGATATGGCCTCCGGCATCACCGGTGACGTGCTTTATGTGGATGCCGGCTACCACGTTGTGGGCATGACCTGACAGGCTGCCTTATTTACGCTCGATCTTGGCCTTGCTTTTGAGATAACGAACCAACAGCCTGAACTGGGCCGCGCCCTTGCGGCCCGCCAGCGCCTGGGCCACCTGTTTCCGCTCCTTGTCACCCAGCTTTCCGGGATCGCCGTCCTTCACGGCGGAGACCACCAGCACGGCTTCATCACCCATGGCCAGGGAAACGGCAGCCACCGAGGGCTTGCCGTCGGCGGGCCGGGGCAGATGGAACGCCTTGGCCACCACCTCTGGCGGCAGATGGGTGTCGTTGCGACCGATGAAGTCAGTCTGACCGAACTTCCAGCCCTTCTCCTTGGCAATCTTCTCCAACGTGGTCTCGCCCGACTCGACCCGGTTTGCCAGTTTTTCCCCCTCCCTGGCCGCAAGCTCGGCGGCTTTTGCACGCACCACTGCCTGACGTACCTGGGATTTGATTTTATCCAGGGGCGGAATGCGCTCCTCTTCGTGATCCACCACCCGCAACACCAGCACGCGATCCTCGTCCAGTTCGATCAATTCGCTGTTGTGTCCTTCGCCCAATACGTCCTCGCTGAAGGCGGCAGCCACCACTTTGGGCGAGGCCAGCGGACCCTTGCCGCCACGACGGTCGAACCAGTCCGATTCCCGCACTTTCACCCCCAGCGCCTCGGCAGCGGTGGTGAGTTCATCGGGATTTTCATAAGTAAGATCGGCCAGTTTCTCCGATTTGTCGAAAATCTCGCGCTCGGCCTGCTGGCGACGATAGGCGGCTTCGATCTGGCCCCTGAGTTTTTCGAAATCGCCCTTGCCGCCGTTGCGGATTCCATCCACCAGGATGATGTGAAAGCCAAAGGGCGTGCGCACCGGCTGGCTGATCTCTCCCTTCTTCAAGGCATAGGCGGCCTTTTCGAAGGCCTCGGGCATTATGCCGGGGCTGATCCACCCCAGATCGCCCCCCTTTTCCTTGGAGCCAGGATCATCCGACGCCTCGCGCGCCAGCTTTTCAAAAGATTCTCCCTTCTTGAGACGCTTGTAGAACGCTTCCGCCTTGTTCCTGGCCTTGGCCACCGCCTCATCGTCGGCGTTCTGGGGGACCGCCACCAGGATGTGGCGCACCCGACGCTCCTCGGGCACCTTGAACTCGCCCTGGTGTTCACGCCAATAGTCCCGCAGTGCCTCTTCGGTCACCTTCACCCCGGCGCTCACCGTTTCCGGATCGAGAAGGATGTAGGCCACCTTCACCCGCTCGGGAATCAGCCAGCGCTTTTTATGCTCTTCATAATAGGATTTGATCTCTTCGTCCGAGGGTTTGTAGTCTCCCACCAGCTTGCTGCCACTCACCCGCAGCCAAGCCACCTTGCGCCGCTGATCGCGTAGCCGCAGCCACTCGTTGATCTCGTTGTCGGTGGCGATGGCCGAAACTGCAACGCCCCGTTTAAGCTGATCCATCACCAGATCCTGACGCACGCTCTCCTCGAAGCCACGCTGGCTCATGCCCTGGTTGCGCACCGCAATGTTGTAGGCCTGGATATCAAAACGACCATTTTTCTGGAAGTAGGGAAGGGAACGGATGTACTGCCGCAACTGGTCGTCGCCCACCCGCAGTTTCCACTCCCTGGCGGTCTGGCGCAGCAGAACCTTCTCGATAAGCTGTTCCACCACCTCTTTGCGCAGCGCCTTGTCGGTGAACATCTCCGGACGGTATGCCTTGCCAAGGCGTTGCCGCAACTGTTCCCGCAAATGGCGGGCCTCCTCGTCCACTTGGCGCTGGGTGATCTCATCTCCGTTGACCGAAGCCACAACCGGCTCCTTTCCAACGCCCAGATAACTCTGGATGCCCCACAAAGCGAAGGGAATGGTGATGAGGATGACGATGATCCAGGCGAACCAGCCCTGGGCCTTTTCTCTGATCTCGAGCAGCATCTTGGTCGTTCTTTGTCAGGTGCCGAAAACGAAAAACGGGGTACCTGTCACGATACCCCGTTCAATTAAGATATGGCGGAGTGGACGGGACTTGAACCCGCGACCCCCGGCGTGACAGGCCGGTATTCTAACCAACTGAACTACCACTCCGTTGTAACCCTGGTGGGTGCTGCAGGGATCGAACCTGCGACCCTCGCCTTGTAAGGGCGATGCTCTCCCAGCTGAGCTAAGCACCCGCTGGCGGCGCGCTAGTTTAATGCATCTTTCAGCGCTTTGCCAGCCTTAAATGCAGGTGCCTTGGAAGCAGCGATCTGAATCGTCTCCCCGGTCTTGGGGTTGCGACCGGTGCGGGCCGCCCTGTCCCGTACGAGGAAGGTACCGAAGCCAACGATGGAGACGCTCTCTCCATCTTGCAACGCTTTGGTCACTGCCGCAACCATGCCGTCCAGCGCGCGGACCGCCGCGGCTTGGGAAATATCCGCGGCTTCCGCCATGGCTTCGGCCAGCTCTCTTTTGTTCATGATAGATATGCCCCCTAAACAATATTTTTTGGTTTGACCACGGTCTGATTTCCAGGCCTTCCTCCGGTAAAAAGGACGTACCGGCAAAGATCAGGACCGCCGTGCCATCCCGGGTCGAAAACGGACGCCCCTGGGCACGGCGACGCTGAGAGCGGGGATTTATACAACTGCCGTTTTATACTGTCAAGGAATTGACCTTAATCAATAGGCATTTTTTATTGCGCTTCCAGATCGTACCGAATGAGGCAATGCAACCAGCGGTTTTACCAGGTGATCGAGAGGCCGGTATTCCTCCGTCTGCAAGCCTCGCGAAACTCCGGCTCCCGTTTTGTCAGAGCGCGCCCGGCCGCAAACAGAGGATGTGGCCTGCTTCATCCTGGCACCATCGAGTTCGCCGTTACATCCTTGCGTCGGATAAAGTGCCGAACCTTGCCGGCCTTCGTTGACGGTCATGCGCACAAAACTGTCCAACCGCTGGTTAAGCCAGTGCTCATAGACGCTGGTCAAGTGCTGCGTCAGCAGCCGTTGCTGTTGTCGCAAGGACGCTTCCAGCTCTTTTTGGAACTCGTCCCGGTGCAACCACTGTTCCAGTTGCAACAAGGCCTCGTCCGTGGCCACCCAAGCCGCGACGCCGGCAAGAAGACCGCAAGTCGCCGCCAGGGGTCCGCCGGGCGCGCACAATAGAGCGCCACCGCCCGCCGCCGCCAGCACGCCGCCCCTGGCCACAAGGGTGCGCCCGGCAACCCGTCCCAGCGCAGCGGACGCCGTTTGTAGCGCCCGACCGCGAGCAACGGTCTTTACCATCTGTTTCACCCACTGCACCCCGGCGGCCCGCGACCACAGGTTGACGCCAACCCCCATTCCAAGGGCCGCCAGTTGCCGCTCCATGAGTTTGGAATCCACTTCCAGGGTTTCCCTGGCTCGAAGGTCCAACAACAGCTCCCCCGCCACAGCGTTTTTCATCCGTTCCGGCGCCGTTGCCACACGCAAGACGGCCAACGCTTTGTGTGCGCGCTCGAGCACCTCTTTTCCGGCATTCCGCAAACGATGGTTCATCTCCTTCTCCAGCGTTGTTGACAACCACTGGAACCTGGCCGCGGCGCCACTTTCCGTAAACAGAATCCACTCCAGCCTGCGGGAAAGGAAGGCGGTCGCGTCGCCGCCCACAAGATGTCCCAAACGGGCATACTCTCCCGGCAGTGAGTAATACCAGTCGAGATAACGGGGAATGGCGGCATAAGCCGGTTGGAAGGCACGCGCAACAGCCCCGGCGACAAAGCGCCTGGCATCCCGGTCAAGAGAACCGCGCTGATCGTTCACCAACCGCGGCAGGCGCTGTTGAAAGCGCGCCATGCCTGCCTGGTCGAGATAGGCGACATCACCCTCCATCACCACCCGATAGAGGGATTGACGCTGAATTCCGGGCCTGTTTTCCAGCCACTGCAACCCCATCTTTGTCAGCAAGACAGCTGTCAACAGCACCAGAAGCGCCACCAGGCCGAAGCGGAACGTCCATCTCAGAGGAAAGGTTTTCGATTCATCCATCGCCATCTGTTCCCGCCATCCAAGCCAAGGCCTTTTTGTCCACCAGACTGGCCGCCAACAGCCGTGACCAGCCCCACAAGGCCAGACTGAAACCCACCAAAAACAGCATCCACAACATGATGACAACATACTCGTTGGAGAGCTTGTCCATGCCCAGTTCCATCAGACGCCAGCGGACCGTCTCCTGGATCGCCTGTATTCGCTCGGCCACCGCCAGCAGATCGCAGCCCGCTTTCACCTGGCTTATCGCCGGCGCCAGGCTGTCGCGCCAGCCAAGGCCGCGATAGTCGGGATGGACGGCAAGCAGTTCCTGAACCCCCATGAGCACAGCCAGCAACGCCAGGTTGACGCGGGCGGTCCACTGGCGGGCGAGAGCCGCCGCCACCTCGCGCCTGGCCTGGGATGCCAGCCACCGTTGTATCAGCCGCTGCAAGGCCACCATCAAAGGCAGGTCCGCCAACAGCAGCAGCTGCACCCGCAGGGGCCAGCGCGCGGATACCGCCATCAACAACGCCACCAGAATCATCGCCTTGAGAGCCACCCAGAGCATAAGCCAGCGCGGCCGCAACAGCCAGGCCGACAACCAGCCACCGGGACGGAGATAGGCGGCAACGAAAGCGCGCCGGCGCAACAACGCGCCTTCCCACATGTGGAGCGCCACCAACACCATGGCCGGTGCCAGGAACACCACCGCCGGGAGACAGCCCACGGAAGGCGAAAGATGGATCCAGGCCATCAGCCACAACCAGACAAAAAGCGGCTGCAGCAGTTTAGAAAGTCTCTCCATATTCCGACCCGCACCGGGAATGGCGGTTCCCAGTGTGCGGCAGTCGGCTCATTTGCTCAAGCCACGGCATCGGGACATTGCCGGTGACTCAAATTGGGCTGCCTCAGTGATCCTTCAACGTGCAGGAATCGAGATATTTGAAGGCACAGGCATGCGCCATGTCGTCCCGGGCCTTTTTCTGCTCGCCCAGTTTCCAGTAGGCCCAGCCGCGGGTGTACCAGGCCCAGGCGTCGTCTGGATGCGCGGACAGTGAGCGCGAGAGATAGTCGATCGACTGACGGTAATTTCCGGCCTGATAGGCCTTGTAGCCCAGTTGATCCAGAGACTGGGCGCTGGTGCCGCCGGTATCCCGACCGCCAGCGGTCGCGCCGCTCTGGCCTGACCCGCTGGTACCGCTTCCGATTCTCACTGTGACTGTCTGGTCGGGGCGCAGCACGAAAGCCCACTCCCTGCCCTGAAACGACAGGCTGCCATGTATCTCCGCAAGCTGATCCTTGCCACTGTTCTTTTTCAGGTGGACGGTGCGCTGGGCCTCCACGCTGCCATCCCGCCCGCTGTTCCACTGAAGCTGCGAGAAAAAGGGGTTCTTTTCGAAAATGTTGTCCGCCGCGTAGTGATCGACCCCGTTTGCATCCAAAACCGACTTCACCAGAACCTTGACCGTGCCCGACGGACGGGAGGGTGCGCGCACCTCGATCCAGAACGAAGGATCCGCCGGATTGGCGAAGAAGGGGCCGACAGAGAGCTGGAAGGAAGATGGCTCGCGGACCTGTTGTCGCCGCGGGGTATGGGTCGCAACATGACTCTCCATCCGCGCTCTGGGCATGGAGGACACCATGGGGTTGTTGCCGCCAACGCCTGACTGAATCGGCATCACCGGCAACTGGGGCTTTGGCAACAGAGCGCTCACCAGCGCCATCACCCCGGTTGCCGCCAGATTGACCAGCACGAAATCACGCCAGGCGCTGCCCCGCCGCTCTTCCTCCAACTGCCATGCTTTCGGCTGCAACGACCAGCCGGGTTGCGGCGAGTTGTGCCAGGGCGGTTGCCACCCTTCCGACGCCACTCTGGACTCGAAATAGAACAACACCGGCAGATAGGTGCCGGCGGAACCAACCACCACGAACAACAGACCGTAGATCAGAACGGCGACGACTGCGGTAACCACGCCCGCCCAGCCGCCGCCAACCGCGGAAAGGCCGGACCCGATCAGCCCCACCGCCAGGCCCGCCGCCACGAACAGGATCACCGCCAACACAGCGAAGATCAGGCTGTTGAGCACCAGCGCCAGCCGTCTCCCCTTGCCCAGCTCCCAACCGCGCCGCAACGCTTCCACCGGCCCGATGCCTTCCACTGCGGTGGCCGGCAGGGCCAGCACAAAAGCGGCATAGATCCCCACCATGACCACAAAAGCCACGGGTACCAGGAAAGCAGAGGAATGAACCTTGAGGGCCAGCGCACTGATAAGGGTTCCCAATAACATGGGCACCACCCCCACCAGCGCCACGCTGGAAGCCATGTCGGGAGCGCGCCGCCAGCCATGACGCAACACGGTTCCGGCGGGCGGGCTCTCTCCCTCGGCGAAATAGGCGTGGGGCAACCACATGAGCGCCGCCTGTTGCCAACCCACCAGCAAGGCGAAAACCAAAGCCACCAACACCCCCACCAAAATGAAGGGTACGCTGATTCCGCCCTTCATCAAACCAGCGACCATCGCCGGCATGGCCTGCTGTTGACCACCGGCCAGCATGGCCAGCCCCATGGCGCCCACCATGATGAGTCCACCCAGAACCAGAACAAGTACCCAGGCGGCCAGTTCCGGTGCCTTGTTGCGCCAGGCCAGGCGGAAACACCAACGCAAGCGGGAAATCAGCCCGAGAGGTTCACGGCTGCCGGTGGTGCCGCGTCCACCCCGCGAGGCGCGCTTCACGGGCGAGGCGGTCGGCCCCTCCTTCTCCGGCCGGATCTCCACCTGGGCGCCGTAGTGCTCGAGAAAATCGCGCAGGCTCTCCGCCTTCTCCCTTGGCTGCCGGCGAGCGATACGGAAAGGGAGACGATCCAACACGGCGGAGGCCGTCGAAGTGGGTTTTCCACTCAGGCGAGACAGTTTTTGAACCAGTTCGGCCCGCCGGTTCTCGTCTATCGCCACAATGACGATCTGATAAAGCTGTGACTGTTCCATGGGCCTGCAACTCCGAATGACCGCGAACTTCATTGTTCGCCAAAACCATATTGACTGTTGAAAAAACCTCCCCGGGCGTTTTCAACCACGGATGCGGATACCGCGTTGGTGGCACTGCAACTTTGATAAAACCAAGAATGGCTTTTATCAGAGCTTCCCTAGAAAATAGTCCACATCCAAAACTTCTGCTGCGTAGAATTCACTATGTCACACAACTAATTGAAAAATATGGGAACGAAATCCCATTTATCGCCATCTGAGCGCATTTTTCCCTCTCATTTGGCAGCCTGACGGTGGTTTTGCCGCCGGCTGTTTGCAAGATCTTGCGAACCCGGATGAAAAAGCGCAGGATTTCACCATCGGGGCTTTTCCCGACCAATGCAGTTTTCAGGAGCCAGCAGTAGATGACCCCCCAAGCACTGGAACCCCTCCGCAATCACATCCGTTCCCGCATCATCGGCCAGCAGCACCTCATCGACAGCATGCTCATCTGCCTGCTGGCGGACGGCCATCTGCTGGTGGAGGGAATGCCGGGGCTGGCCAAGACCAGTGCCGTGAACGCCCTCTCGGAAGGGATCGAGGGCGATTTCCACCGGGTGCAGTTCACCCCCGATCTGCTCCCCTCGGATCTGGTGGGAACCGACATCTACCGGCACGAGAAGGCGGAATTCGAGTTTCGTCCCGGCCCCCTGTTCCACAACATCCTTCTGGCCGACGAGGTGAACCGGGCACCGGCCAAGGTACAGGCGGCGCTGCTGGAGGCGATGGGGGAACGGCAGATCACCGTGGGCCAGAAAACCTATCCCCTGCCGGAACTGTTCATGG
>JALVUB010000073.1 GCA_027023915.1 Sedimenticola sp. | reverse complement strand
CCGCGACCCGCCGCGGCCTGGAGCGGGACCGCGCCCACTCGGGCGAGCGACGCCACTCCCTGGTGGGGCTGCTGGACGCCACCGCCACCGCCATGGGCAGCCGCCTGCTGGCGCGCTGGATCAACCGCCCCCTGCGCGACCGCGCCGCCATCGCCGCCCGCCACGACGCCATCGAGACCCTCATCGAACGGCCCGAGCTGGAGGAACTGCGCCGCCTGCTGGCCGGGGTGGGCGACATCGAACGCATCCTCTCCCGCGTCGCCCTCAAGAGCGCCCGCCCCCGCGACCTGGCCACCCTGCGCGACTCCCTGGCCCTGCTGCCCGAGATCCGCGGCCAGCTCGCGCCCCTGGAAGCGCCCCTGCTGAAAGAATTGAGCGAGCAAATGGGCGACCACGGCGAGCTGGTGGAAAGGCTGCGCCGCGCCATCCGCGAGAATCCGCCCATGCTGATCCGCGACGGCGGCGTGCTGGCCGAGGGGTGGGACGCCGAGCTGGACGAGCTGCGCGCCCTTTCCCGGAACGCCGACCAGTTCCTCCTCGACCTGGAACGGCGCGAGCGGGAGCGCACCGGCATCGCCGGCCTCAAGGTGGCCTACAACAAGGTCCACGGCTACTACATCGAGGTGGGCCGCAGCCACGCCGAATCGGTGCCCGCCGACTACGTGCGGCGCCAGACCCTCAAGGCGGCGGAGCGCTACATCACCCCCGAGCTGAAGAAGTTCGAGGACAAGGTGCTCTCCGCCCGCGAGCGCGCCCTGGCGTTGGAGAAGCGGCTCTACGACGAGCTGCTGGAGAGCCTGCAGCCGGCCATTCCGGCCCTGCAAACCTGCGCCTCGGCCCTGGCCACCCTGGACGTGCTCACCAACCTGGCCGATCGCGCCCTGGCCTTCGACTACCGCCGCCCCGAGCTGAGCGACGCGCCCGGCATCGAGATCACCGCCGGCCGCCACCCGGTGGTGGAGCGCAGCCTGGACGATCCCTTCGTGGCCAACGACCTGCGCTTCGACGAGCAGCGCCGCATGCTGGTGGTCACCGGCCCCAACATGGGGGGCAAATCCACCTACATGCGCCAGTGCGCCCTCATCGTCATTCTCGCCTGCGCCGGCAGCTTCGTCCCCGCCGAGCGCGCCCTCATCGGCCCGGTGGACCGCATCTTTTCGCGCATCGGCGCCTCCGACGACCTGGCCGGCGGCCGCTCCACCTTCATGGTGGAGATGGAGGAGACCGCCAACATCCTGCACAACGCCAGCGACCGGTCGCTGGTGCTGATGGACGAGATCGGCCGCGGCACCAGCACCTTCGACGGCCTCTCCCTGGCCTGGGCCTGCGCCGTGGAGCTGGCCCACCGCATCCGCGCCTACACCCTCTTCGCCACCCACTATTTCGAACTCACCACACTGCCGGAGGAGTATCCCGGCGTGGCCAATGTCCACCTGGACGCGGTGGAGCACGGCGACGGCATCGTCTTTCTCCACCGGGTGAAGGAGGGGCCGGCCAACCAGAGCTACGGCCTCCAGGTGGCGGCCCTGGCGGGGGTGCCGAAACGGGTGATCGAGCTGGCCCGCCGGCGGCTGGAGGAGCTGGAGGCCGGCGCCCAGCGGCACCTTGCGCGCGGAACGCCGCAGATGGCGCTGCCGCTGACGGTCCCGGAAGCTTCGCACCCGGTGCTGAAGCGGCTGAGTGAAATCGACCCGGACGACCTGACCCCACGGCAGGCACTGGCAATTCTCTACGAACTGATCGAAGAAAACGGCTGACAAAGGCCTTTTGAGGCTTTCATAATGGCGGCCACCAGACAAGCCTCCAATTCCATCCATGGGCAAGGAAAACAACGACCAACACACTTCCCAACCGGTTCGGGAGATTCGCATCAACCCTGTCGTCCCCACCGAGTCCGTTCTGGTGGCCACCGCCCGCGGCATGCGTCCCAAGGAAGCGGAGAAAAAGCTGGAAAGGGACAGCCGCAAGGTGGTGGAGAGCTGCCCCTTCTGCCGCGGCAACGAAGACCGCACGCCACCGGCCATCGCCACCTATCCCGCCGAGGGTGAATGGCAGGTGCGTATCGTGCCCAACCTCTACCCGGTGCTGGGAGACGACTCTTCCGGCACCAGCCTCTCTTTCGGCCTACAGCAGGTGATCGACGGCTACGGCCGCCATGAAGTGGTGATCGACCACGCCGATCACGGCATTCGCATTCACGAAATGAGCCAGGAACACCTGACCCGCCTGCTAGCCATCTACCAGGAACGCATGGCGACGCTCTACCAGTCCGACCCGCGCCTGCGCTACGTGCTGGTGTTCAAGAATTTCGGCCCGGCCGCGGGGGCCTCCATTGCCCACACCCACAGCCAGATCATCGCCATGCCGGTGGTGCCGGAGAACGTCTCCAACGAAGTTCACCACAGCAAACTCCACCATCAGAAATACGGCCAGTGCATCTTCTGCTCCCTCATCGACGAGGCGCTCACCTTCGAGGCGACCATCTATGACCGCGATTCGGGGGAGGTGCGGCGCAAGATCGACGTGGGTCAGTATGTCATCGAGCGCAACGAGCACTTCGTGGCCATCAAGCCCTTTGCCAGCCGCTTCGAATGGGAGATCCAGATTCTGCCGCTGGCGCACGAAGCCGACTTTCTCGCCACGCCCAGGGAACACCTCGACGCCATGGCCAAGCTGCTACGCCGCACCATGGCGCGGCTGGACAAGGTGGTTGGCGGCGTGCAGTACAACTTCTTTCTCCACTCCCTGCCCCATGGCGACGCCCACGAAAGCCACCACGCCAGCTACCACTGGCATCTGGAGATCTGCCCCCGCACCAGCATCCCCACCGGGTTCGAGCTGGGCTCCGGTCTGTTCGTGAGCACGGTGAGCCCGGAAGAGGCCGCGGCCACCCTGAGGGCGGCAGACATCGACCATGATCTCGTCTAGAATCGTTGCCATGCGCAAGCCTCATAACCAGATGGTGATCTCCGCACTGGGCAAGGATCGTCCGGGGCTGGTGGACGATCTCACGCGGGTGATTTACGAGCTGGACTGCAACATCGGCGACAGCCGCATGGCCATGCTGGGCGGTGAATTCGCGGTGATGTTGCTGGTGGAAGGCCCCTGGAATCAGCTTGCCCGGCTGGAGGGCCAGTTGCCGGAGCTGGAACGGCGGCTGGGGCTCAGCATCACCGCCCGCCACACCGAAGCTCCCGAGGCACGCACCGATGCCCTTCCCTACACGGTGGACGTGGTGTCACTGGACCATCCCGGCATCATCAACAGCCTGGCGGCCTTTTTCTCCCGCAACGGCATCAACATCGTCGATCTCAACAGCACAAGCTATGCCGCCCCCCACACCGGAACCCCCATGTTCGCGGTGCATATGAACATCGATGTGCCGGCGGAGCTGCGCATCGGCGAGCTGCGCGATCAGTTTCTCGACTTTTGCGACAGCATGAACCTGGACGCGGTGATGGAACCCTACAAGCAGGAGTTCTGACAAAAACCAGGAGGAGATTGGAATGGTGAAGGTTGGAAAAAAGGTGCCGGATGTAGAACTGTTGCTCACCGGCGGACGCGAGACCCGTCTTTCCGACTACCGCGGAAGGTGGCTGGTGCTCTACTTCTATCCCAAGGCGAGCACCCCGGGCTGCACCCAGGAAGGAAAGGATTTCAAGGAAGCCATCTACAAGTTCCGCCGCCAGTCCACCCGCGTTCTCGGCGCCTCGCGGGACAGCCTCAAGGCGCAGGAGCGCTTCAAGGAGAAGTACGAGTTCCCCTTCGACCTGGTGTCTGACCCGGAGGAAAAACTCTGTGAAGCCTTTGGCGTCATCAAACTGAAAAACATGTACGGACGCCAGGTGCGCGGCATCGAGCGCAGCACCTTCCTCATCGACGACCAGGGCGTGCTGCGTCACGAATGGCGTGGCGTCAAGGTCAAGGGGCACGTGGATGAGGTGCTGGAAACCCTGAAGCAGCTTAAAAAGGGCTGACCCTTGGCGCGCTCAACCACGGGCAGGCGCCTTTTCGTGCTCGACACCAATGTGTTGATGCACGACCCCACCGCCCTGTTCCGCTTCCAAGAGCACGACCTCTTCATCCCCATGGTGGTGCTCGAAGAGCTGGATCACAACAAAAAGGGCATGTCGGAGGTGGCGCGCAACACCCGCCAGGCCAGCCGTTTTCTCGACAGCATCCTGGCCGGGCGCAAGAAAGAGGAAATCGACGACGGGCTGCCCATCCCGTCCAACGGCAACGGTGCCAGCGGCCGCCTCTTTTTCCAGACCCGCAGCATGATCGGCCACCTGCCGGAGCATCTTCCCGGCAAGACGCCGGACCACTCCATTCTCGCCGCCGCGCTGGCATTGCAGGAGAAGATGCCGGATCACCAGGTGGTGCTGGTCTCCAAGGACATCAACCTGCGCATCAAGGCGGCCCTGGTGGGGGTCACCAGCGAGGATTATCACAGCGACAAGGTTCTGGACGATGTGGACCTGCTCTATCCCGGCACTCTGGCGCTGCCGGATGATTTCTGGGAGAGCCACGGCAAGGAGATGGACTCCTGGCAGGAGTCGGGCCACACCTTCTACCGTATCTCCGGTCCCGATATCGACCAGTGGTTCCCCAACCAGTGCCTCTACATGGAGAGCGACCCCGGCTTCGATGCCATTGTGCGGCGGGTGGAAGAAGATCACGCCATCATCGAGCTTGCGGAAGACTACCGTACCGCAAAGCGCGCCGTGTGGGGCATCCGGGCGCGCAACCGCGAGCAGAACTTCGCCCTCAACATGCTGTTGGACCCGGAGATCGATTTCGTCACCCTTCTCGGCAGCGCCGGCACCGGCAAGACCTTGCTGGCCCTGGCCGCCGGCCTGGCCCAGGTGTTGGACAAGAACCTCTACAAAGAAATCATCATGACGCGGGTGACCATTCCCGTGGGCGAGGACATCGGCTTTCTGCCGGGAACGGAAGAGGAGAAGATGACTCCCTGGATGGGGGCGTTGATGGACAATCTGGAGGTGCTCACCCAGACCGAGGGGGGCGACTGGGGACGCGCCGCCACTGTTGATCTGCTGCGCTCGCGCATCCGCATCCACTCGCTCAACTTCATGCGCGGACGCACCTTCCTCAACAAATACATCATCATCGACGAGGCGCAGAACCTGACGCCCAAGCAGATGAAAACCCTCATCACCCGCGCCGGACCTGGCACCAAGGTGGTCTGTCTGGGCAATGTGGCGCAGATCGACACCCCCTATCTCACCGAAACCAGCTCTGGCCTCACCTACGTGGTGGACCGCTTCAAGCCCTGGCCCCACAGCGGCCATATCACCCTGCTGCGGGGCGAGCGATCGAGACTGGCCGATTTTGCTTCCGAATCGCTGTAGGCGACCGCCGGTGCATCCGTTGAAGCTGAAGCAACCCGGAAGAAGGCCATGCTGAACCCCGAGATCCTGGCCCGCTTCCATGCGCGCTTTCCCTTCCTCTCCGAAGGAGATCTGGCGGACGACCGTTTCGAGCAGCTGGCGCTGCCGGTGAAATTGGAGGCTGGCGACCCCATCTGTCTGGAAGGGAACGACTGCACCCATCTGGCCTTCGTGCTGGAAGGCGGCGCGCGGGTTTACAAGATGGGGGAGACGGGTCGTGAGATCACCCTCTACCGCGTCAGCCGGGGCGAGTGTTGTATCCTCACCCTCTCCTGCATTCTGACCGAACGGCCCTTTCCCGCCTTTGCCACGGCGGAAACGCCTCTCCAGGGGGTGCTGGTTCCCGCTCATCTGATTACCAACTGGAACGAGGGGTCGCCGGCCTGGCGACGCTTCAGTTGGGAACTGGTGTCCACCCGCCTGGCCGACATCATCAGCCTGGTGGAAGAGATCACCTTCAGGCGCATGGATGAACGGCTGGCTCATCTGCTGAAGGACCAGCGGCGCTTTCCACCAGGCCAGCATGTGAAGATCACCCACCGGGAGATCGCCACTGAGCTGGGCACTTCGAGAGAGGTGGTGAGCCGGCTGCTCAAGGAGATGGAGCAACAGGGCGAGGTGACGCTGGGACGGGGCTGGCTGCGCGTTGGGTGATATTGTCACTTACAACGGCGCCGCTTTGGATTATCTTTAATTCACACCAACAAACAACCGTGGAACAGACAAGAGGAGAAGAAAGATGAAAGGCAATGTCGGCGGCATCGACCGCGCACTTCGCATCATCGTGGGCCTGGCCGTGATCGGCTGGGGATTCTATGCCAAGAACTGGCTGGGGGCCATCGGCGCCATTCCCCTGGTAACCGGACTCATCGGCTGGTGCCCGCTCTATATCCCCTTCAAGCTGAACACCAAGAAAAGCTGAAAAATTTGAAGAAAAAAGAAACCCGGCAGCCGCCGGGTTTCTTTTTTCAGGCTTTCTTGAGGGATTCCTGATAGCGCCTGTCCACCCGCTCGCGCAGTTCGCGCCCCGGCTTGAAATGGGGCACATACTTGCCCGCCAGCGCCACCGGCTCGCCGGTCTTGGGGTTGCGACCCATGCGCGGCGGCCGGTAGTGGAGGGAGAAGCTGCCAAAGCCTCTCACTTCGATCCGCTCGCCGGATGCCAGCGCCGAGCTCATCTCTTCCAGAATACACTTCACCGCCAGCTCCACGTCCCTGTGGGCCAGATGCGGCTGCTGGCGGGCTATGGCTTCAATCAGCTCTGACTTGGTCATGGTCGTTTTCCCTCAGACAGCGGAACGGCGCCCTTCTCAACCCTCTTTGTTGACTCCGGTGAGCTGGTCCTTGAGAAGATCGCCAAGGGAAGCGGAACCGGCGGAGGCGGCGCCAGCCTTGTAGCTCTCGATGGTGGCCTTCTCCTCGTCCTGCTCCTTGCCCTTGATGGAGAGCATGAGCATGCGGTTCTTGCGGTCCACCCCGGTGAACTTGGCCTCCACCTCCTCGCCCTCCTTGAGCACCGAGCGGGCGTCCTCCACCCGGTCCCGGGAGATCTCGGAGGCGCGGATATAACCTTCCACACCATCGGCCAGCTCCACCCGGGCGCCCTTGGCCTCCACTTCCTTGATGGTGCCCTTCACCACGCTGCCTTTCTCATGGGTGGCCAGGTAGCTGGAGAAGGGGTCCTGATCGAGCTGCTTGATGCCCAGGGAGATGCGCTCGCGCTCGGGGTCCACGGAAAGCACCACGGCCTCCACTTCCTGACCCTTCTTGTAATTGCGGATCGCCTCCTCGCCGGGTATGTCCCAGGAGATGTCGGAAAGATGCACCAGGCCGTCGATGCCGCCTTCCAGGCCGATGAAGATGCCGAAGTCGGTGATCGACTTGATCTTGCCGGTGACATGATCGCCCTTCTTGTGGTTCTCGGCGAAATCGTCCCAGGGGTTGGGCTTGCACTGCTTCATGCCCAGGGAGATGCGGCGGCGCTCCTCGTCGATGTCGAGCACCATCACTTCCACTTCGTCGCCAACCTGGACCACCTTGGTGGGGTGGATGTTCTTGTTGGTCCAGTCCATCTCGGAGACGTGCACCAGACCCTCGACGCCCTCCTCGATCTCCACGAAGGCGCCGTAGTCGGCGATGTTGGTGACCTTGCCGAAGAGCCGGGTGCCAACGGGGTAACGGCGCATGATGTTGTCCCAAGGGTCCTCGCCGAGCTGCTTCAGACCCAGGGAGACACGCATCTTGTCGCGGTCGAACTTGAGTACCCGCACCTCGATCTCGTCCCCGATCTCCACCACCTCGGAGGGGTGCTTGACCCGCTTCCAGGCCATGTCGGTGATGTGCAGCAGACCGTCGATGCCGCCCAGATCCACGAAGGCGCCGTAGTCGGTGAGGTTCTTGACGATGCCCTTGACCACCACGCCCTCTTCCAGGGTCTCGAGGAGCTTTTCGCGCTCCTCGCTGTACTCCTGCTCCACCACGGCGCGGCGGGAGACCACCACGTTGTTGCGCTTCTGGTCCAGCTTGATGACCTTGAACTCCAGATCCTTGCCTTCCAGATAGGTGGTGTCGCGCACCGGGCGAACGTCCACCAGGGAGCCGGGGAGAAAGGCGCGGATGTCGCCAAGATCCACGGTGAAGCCGCCCTTCACCTTGCCGGTGATGCGGCCGGTGACGATCTCTTCGTTTTCGAAGGCCTTCTCCAGCGCCGCCCAGGCATGGTGGCGCTTGACCTTCTCGCGGGAGAGGCGGGTACGGCCAAAGCCGTCGTCCACCGCTTCCACCGCCACTTCCACGGTGTCGCCAATGGAGACCTCGAGTTCTCCATCGGCGTTGGTGAATTCACTTTTTGGAATCACGCCTTCGGACTTGAGTCCGGCATTGACGATGACGTTCTCGTTGTCGATATCGACCACGGTGCCGACCACGATGTCGCCGGCCTTGAAGTTGGTGTTGTTGAGGCTCTCTTCGAGAAGCTGGGCAAAACTTTCAGTCATTGGTTGATCGTCTCCGGCCCGCGGGCCACCCATTCACGGAACCCTGGGTTCCTTGCTGGTTGAAGTTGATGTTCCACGCGCCCCGATGGGACACGCACCCGGTTTATCCGCTGAAAACCGACGGTTGGGCGGCCTGGAGAATCTTCTCCACCACCTCGTCCACGCTCATCCCGGTGGAATCGATGACCAGAGCGTCCGGCGCCGGCTTCAGGGGAGCAACGCTGCGGTTTCGGTCACGCGCGTCGCGCGCCTCAATTTCCGCAACGAGATCAGAAAGTTTAACATCAACCCCCTGTTCCATCAACTGCTTATGACGCCTTCGGGCCCGCTCCCCGGCGCTGGCGTCGAGAAAGATCTTCACCGGCGCATCGGGAAAGACCACGGTGCCCATGTCCCGCCCGTCGGCCACCAGGCCGGGCGGCCGCGCCTGGTCGCGCTGCCACTGGAGCAGCGCCTGGCGCACCTGGGGCAGTACCGCCACCTTGGAGGCGTCATTTCCGGCGGTCTCGGTGCGAATCGCCAGGGTGACATCCTCTCCATCGAGCAACACGCGGCCGTCGCGGAACTCCACCGGCAGGCCGGCGGCGATGCGCGCCACTCCATCAGCATCGTCCAGCGGCACCCCCGCCCGCCGCGCGGCAAACGCAGCCAGGCGGTAGAGCGCCCCCGAGTCGAGCACCCGCAACCCCAACCGGCGGGCGATCTCGGCCGCCACCGTGCCCTTGCCGGAACCACTGGGACCGTCGATGGCGATGACCGGAACTTCAGCCATGGATCACCTCCATTTGCAACCCGCTGCCGGTGGCCAGCGCCGAAAAGCCGGGAAAAGAAGTGTTGACGTTTTCGCAGTCCTGCACGCGGATGGTGCCGGCGGCCCGCAGCCCGGCCATGGCAAAGGCCATGGCGATGCGGTGGTCGCCGTGGCTGAACACCTCGCCGCCACCGATCCGTCCGCCCTGGATGCGAATCCCATCCGGTGTCGGCTCGGCCTCAATGCCCAGCACCCGCAGCCCGTCGGCCATCACCTGGATGCGGTCCGACTCCTTCACCCGCAGTTCGGCGGCGCCGGTGAGCACCGTCTCCCCCTCGGCGCAGGCGGCGGCCACGAAGAGGGCCGGAAACTCATCGATGGCGAGGGGCACCAGTTCCTCCGGTATGCGGATGCCCTTCAGGGGCGCGTGGCGCACATGGAGATCGGCCACCGGCTCGCCGCCCACGTCCCGCCGGTTGAGCACCTCAATGTCGGCCCCCATCAGACGCAGGATGGTGATGACCCCATCCCGGGTGGGATTGATCCCCACATGCTCCAGCACCAGGTCCGAACCGGGCGCGATGGACGCCCCCACCAGGAAGAAGGCGGCGGAAGAGATGTCCGCCGGCACCTCGATGTCACGGGCGGTGAGCCTGCCGCCGCCACGAAGGCAGATGCGGCTGCCCTCGCGCCGCACCGCGTAGCCGAAGCCTTGCAGCATCCGCTCGGTGTGGTCGCGGGTGGGCGCCGGTTCGGTGACGCAGGTCTCCCCTTCGGCGTAGAGCCCCGCCAGCAGGAGGGCCGACTTCACCTGGGCGCTGGCCACCGGCAGCTCGTAGTCGATGCCGTGCAGCCTCTCCACCGGATGGATGCGCAGCGGCGCGGTGCCCGCCCCGGTGGTGTCGATACGCGCCCCCATGCGCGCCAGGGGGTCGGTGACCCGCCGCATGGGACGGCTGGAGAGGGAGTCGTCCCCCGTCAGGGTCACCGCCATCCCCTGCCCCGCCAGCAGGCCGGTCAGCAGTCGCATGGAG
>JALVUB010000072.1 GCA_027023915.1 Sedimenticola sp. | reverse complement strand
CTCTTTGTGAGCACCGGCATCGATCTCGCGGCGCAGGATCTTCTCCGCGCCGGCCACCGCCAGCTCGCCCACCTGCTGACGCAGCACTTCTCGCGCCTTGTTCAGCTCCTGCTCCAGCTCGGCCCGGGCGGCGGCCAGAATACGCTCGCCTTCCACCCGCGCCTGCTCCTTGGCCTCATCCACAATCTCCGCCGCGCGCTTCTCGGCGCGGGCGACGATCTCGGCGGACTGCTGCTTGGCCTCGTGGAGCTTCTCCTTGGCGGCCTGCTCGGCCAGCTCCTTCTCATGCACGCCCCGCTCCGCGGCTGCCAGACCGTCGGCGATCTTCGCCTTTCGCTCTTCCATGGCCTTCACCATGGGCGGCCAGACGTACTTCATCACGAACCAGACAAACACCACGAAGGAGGCGAGCTGGGCGATGAGGGTCAGATTGATGTTCATCCCGCTACCTCGTCACTACGAGAGGTTGAAAATGGCGCCCCGTTGTTACCCCGCCAGGGCGAAGAGCACATACATGCCCAGGCCCACGGCAATCATGGGCACGGCGTCGGTGAGGCCCATGACGATGAAGAATTGGGTACGCAGCATGGGGATGAGCTCGGGTTGCCGCGCGGCGCCTTCGAGAAAGCGTCCGCCGAGAACGCCAATACCGATAGCAGCGCCAACGGCACCAAGTCCCATCATGAGAGCGGCGGCAATTACCAGCAGTGCATGTTCCATGATCGTCTCCAGTTTTTCCAGATAGTCAAAAGTTACAAGGTTTGAAATCAGTGATGTTCGCTGTGCGCCATGTCCAGATAGACGATGGTGAGGGTCATGAAAATGAACGCCTGCAGGGTGATAACCAGAATGTGGAACACCGCCCAGACGAACTGCAAGGCTCCGCCAAACAACCCCAGCGCCCAACCGGCTCCGTACATAAGCGAAATAAGGATGAAGATCATCTCGCCTGCGTACATGTTGCCGAACAGCCGGAGTGACAGCGAGACCGGCTTGGCCAACAGGTTGACACCCTCCAGAACCAGGTTGACGACAAAGAAAACCGGGCGTAGCAGCGGATTTTTCGACTCAAAAGGCTGGCCGGTAAGCTCGCCAATGAAGCCACCCACCCCCTTGATCTTGATGCTGTAGTAAATAATGAGAACGAACACCCCCAGCGCCAGGGCGAAAGTGACGTTGGGATCGGTGGAGGGCACCACCCGCATGTGGTGAATGCCGAGCCAGCCGGCGATGCGCGGGATCAGGTCCACCGGCACCAGATCCATCAGGTTCATCAGAAAAACCCAAACGAAAATCGTAAGCGCCAGGGGAGCCACCAGCGGATTTCGTCCCGAGAAGGAACCTTTCACGCTGTTGTCCACGAACTCAACCATCATCTCGACAAAGTTCTGAAGCTTCCCCGGCACGCCGGCAGTGGCGTTTTTCGCCGCCTTCCAGAAGAGGTAACTGAAAAGAACCGCCAGCGCGAGGGACCAGAACATGGTGTCGAGATGAATCGCCCAGAAGCCGAACTCCTTGGCCTCCTCCGCGGAGTGAGCCAGCCCCCAGTGACCATCGGGAAAACGGCCCAACACCAGATTGGTGAGATGGTGGGAGATGTACTCGCTCGATGTGATCGTTTCACCTGAAGCCATCGTCTCGAACCCGTGCCCGCTCTCTACTATTTCAGTCGCCCGTTGGCAGCAGATGGGCCAGCAGCGGCGCCCCCACCTGAACCAGGAAAAATGTTACAAAAAGGGCCGCGACATTCAGCGGCCTGATCCACAAAAAAATCGCCGCGAAGGCCAGCGCCACGAAAAGCAACTTGGCCACCTCCGCCGCGTAGAGTCTCGTCGCCAGCTTTCCCGGCTCGGCGGCCTTGTAGGCGCCAAACACCAGCGCCGCGAACAGCAGATTGACCACCAGCGCCAAGCCCCCACCGAGAAGGGCCGACAACGCCGCTTTTCCGCCGAATAACCACGCCCCCATTACCAAGATTGGAAGCATGTAGAGCTGGTAGCGGAGCAACCGCGCGGCCTTGCTTCTGTCGGGCGTCTTCATCGCCCTCCGCCACCGGCCACCCCGTCACAAAGGCCGCGAATTATAAGCACCTTGCAATATAAGGTCAACAGATGGAGCGATTAAGAGCGAATATGAGCAATGATTCCTTCCAGCTCGTCCAGGCTGTTGTAGCTGATCACCAGCTTGCCCTTGCCGCCACTGCCCTGCTTGAGATCCACCGGCGCGCCCAGGGTTTCGCCCAGCTCTTGCAACAGCCGGCGCACGTCGGGGTCGAGAGAGGGTTGCGACTTTGGCTTGCGAGCTTCACCGCCCTGCTCCTTGCACCGCCGCACCAAAGCTTCGGTCTCGCGCACCGAAAGCCCCTTTTTCACCACTTTTTCCGCCACCTGGCTCTGCATCGCGCCCTCCAGGGCGAGCAGGGCGCGGGCGTGCCCCATCTCCAGCCTGCCCGCCTCCACCAGCGCCTTCACATCGGCATTGAGATCCAAAAGACGCATCAGGTTGGTCACCGTGGTGCGCGACTTGCCCACGGCCTGGGCGATCTGCTGGTGGGTCAGCCCGAACTCCTTCAGCAGGCGATGGAGCGCCTGGGCCTCTTCCAGCGGATTGAGATCGTCCCGCTGGATATTCTCGATCAGCCCCATGGCCATGGCGGCCTGATCGTCCACCTCCCGGATCACCGCCGGGATCTCCTGCAACCCCGCCAGTTGCGCCGCCCGCCAACGGCGCTCGCCGGCGATCAGCTCGTAACGGCCCGGCTCCCGCGCGGGACGCACCACCACCGGCTGCACCACTCCCTGAGCGGCGATGGAATCGGCCAGTTCGCGCAGGCTGTCCTCGTCGAAATGGCGCCGGGGCTGATAGCGACCCCGCTCCACAAGATCAATGGCAATCATCGCCGGCGCGCCGCTGCCTTCCGACGACGGCTTATCGCGCGCCGTGGGCGCGCCCCCCAGCAGGGCATCCAACCCCCTGCCTAAACCCCGTTTAGCCATGATTTCTCCGTCGTTACGGTCATTCTTGCATCACCGCCTCGGGCTGGTGCCGCCGAAGCAGCTCGCTGGCCAGGGCCATGTAGGCCACGGCGCCGCGAGAATAGCGGTCGTAGAGCAGCACCGACTGGCCGTGACTGGGCGCCTCCGCCACCCGCACGTTGCGGGGGATCACGGTACGGAACACCAGCTTGTCGAAATGCTCGATGAGCTGCCGCGACACTTCCGCCGCCAGCCGGTTGCGAAGATCGTGCATGGTGCGCAAGATGCCCTCAAGTTTCAACCTGGGATTGAACCGCTCCCGCACCCGCTCGATGGTGTCAAGCAGGCCGGTAAGTCCCTCCAGCGCGTAGTACTCGGTCTGCAACGGGACCAATACCCCCTGGCTCGCCACCAGGGCGTTGACGGTCAACATGCTCAAGGACGGCGGACAGTCGATCAACAGATAGTCATAATCCGGTAGCAGCGGCTCCAGCGCCATGGACAGCCGCCGTTCCCGCAGGGGATTATCGAGAAGATTGACCTCGGCGGCGGTGAGGTCGGTATTGGAGGGCAACAGGTCGAACTCGTCACCGGCGCTGCGCCGCAACGCCTTTTTTGCCGGCTGGTTCTCCAGCAGCACTTCATAGGTGGAAAAATCGAGATCCAGCTTGTCCACCCCGCAACCGGTGGTGGCGTTGCCCTGAGGGTCGAGATCCACCAGCAGCACCCGCTTGCCGGCACGCGCCAGGGCGGACGCCAGGTTGACCGCCGTGGTGGTCTTGCCCACGCCCCCTTTCTGGTTGGCAATGCTGATGGTATGCGCCATGGATCACCCCACGCCCCGGGAGGGGTAGTTTACACCAGAAACGGCCAACCGGTGGCCGCCCCATCAACAAGAAAAGCCTGAAGAATTCAGCCCGGCCGAATTCTCACCGCGTGCCGCTCCCCTTTTTCGCCAGGAACCCGCAACGGCAGCACTTCAAAGGCAAAACCGGAAGGCAGGGCCGCCAGCTCTTCCCTGGGAAAACGCCCCTTCATGGCCAGCCAGCAGCCGACGGGCGCCAGCAGGTGGCGACTCAGATCCACCATCTGTGCCAGGGTGGCGAACGCGCGGCTGGTGATGGTGTCGAAAAGCGGCTCATGGCGGTACTCTTCCACCCTCGCCTGAACCACCTCCAGGTTCCCCAACCCCAGCTCCAGCTTCACCTGCCGCAAGAAACGGACCTTCTTGGCGTTGCTGTCGAGCAGGGTCACCTCCCAGGCAGGCCGGGCGATGGCCAGGGAAAGGCCGGGCAGGCCGGCACCGCTGCCCACATCCAGAAGACGCCTACCCGACACCAGGGGCAGGATTGACAGGGAATCGAGCAGTTGACGGGAAACCGCCACCCGCGGGTCGCGCACCGCGGTGAGATTGTAGGCCCGGTTCCACTTGAACAGCAGGGCAAGATAATCGATCAGCCGTTTCCGCGCCGCGGGCGGCAGTTCAATCTCCATGGCCACCAGGCCGGCCTCGAGCTGTTCGCACCAAAGGCGCTCGTCGGTCACAGCTCCCGCAGCCCTTCGGAAGGTTCTACCCGGGCGGCGCGCAGACCGGCGAGAAGCGCCGCCGTGACCGAAGCCGTCAGGGTCAATGCCAAGGCCACGCCGTAATGAAAGGGCAGCAGCCTGCAAACCTGTTGCGCGGCATCAAGCTGAGGCGCCAACATCAGATTGATGCCCCAGGCGGCGGCACGGTAGATAACCACCGCCAGGGCCCAGCCAAGCACCGCGGTATAAACGCTCTGCGCCAAAGGAAACCAGACGATCTCGCCGGTGCGGAAACCCACCAGACGCAACACCGCCAGTTCCCGCCGCTTGCGATCCACATTGGCCCAAAGGCTGGCTCCCAGGGAGAGTGAAAAGCCGGTGAGACCGATGAGGGCGATGGCCCAGTAGATGGCGGACAAGGTACGGTCCATGCGCCGCACCAGTTCGATATCGGCCGCCTGGGTATGTACCTTGACGCCGCTTTTTTCAAACGCCGCTTCCAACCCGGCCACATCGTAGATGGAACGGGCATAAAGACGAAAACCGGTGTAGTGACGCTGTCCGGCACGGCTGCCGCGCCAGCCGAGCGCCGGCACCTGGTGACCGTCACGGAAATCCTCCAACGCCTCGGTCAGCTGCACCGACGCGAACAGGGCATCGCGGGAAAAATAGCGGGCCGGCACCACGCCCACCACGGTTAGCGGCAGATGCACCCGCTCGCGCCGCCCCAGGTAACGACGCTCCAGGCTGCCATCGAGACCGTCGCCGGCAGACACCTGCAACTTGCGCGCGGCGCTGGCTGAGAGCACCACCTGGCGCATTCCAGAAGGTGGCGGCGTGCCCGCCGGCAACAGCGGATCGCCGTTGGCGGAAGGAATCACTTCCAGTTGCAGAATGCGCCCGGCGTGGTTGCTGCCCACATCCATGGTGGCGGCGATGGCCCGCACCCTGGGCACCACGAAGGCCACGTCCCGTCGCCTGGCAAGGGTTTCGATCCAGGCGCGGTCATAGTGACCACTGCCAACCGGCCGGATCTCGCGCTTGGCGGGATCCTGTCGAAGCTCGTCGATCATGCTGCCAACGATGCCGAATTTCAGCCCGAAGAGCACCATCATGGGCCCCAGCACCGCGGCCAGGGCCAGCACGAAGCAGACGGAGATCTGCCATTCATGAAAATAGTCGCGTGTTGCCAGAGTCAGAGCCTGTCGCCAACGCCCGAAAATCATCAGCCGTTCACCACTGTTTCAGCCATCTGGCCATCTCCCGAGCGCCGGGTGTGATGGGACAACCGCCGCAACCCCAACCTTTTGATGTGGCGCCAGGCATGGCTGGCGACGATCACCGTGATGTTGCGCGCCTCGACCATCTCCATGAAGAGGGACATGATCTTTTCCGCGGCGAAAGGGTCCACGGAAGCGGTGGGCTCATCGGCGATGACGATGGCCGGATGGTGCGCCAGGGCCCGGCCAATGGCCACCCGCTGACGCTCGCCTGTGGAAAGTTCCCCAGGCAGCTTGTTCAGATGGCGCTGCAATCCCAGCTCCCGCGCAAGGCTGTCCACGGTACCGTCATCCTTCATTCCCAAAACGCGGCGCGACAGCGACATGTTCTCCCGCACGGTAAGATAGGGGAGAAGCCCACCGGTCTGCATCACATAGCCCAGGTGGCGGCGCCTTAAGTCGGCAAGGCGGTTGAGGCGGTGGCGTTTCCAGGCCTTGGCGATATCTTGCGGGCGCTTTTCCACCTGAAACCTAAAGGTGTCGCAGCTGGTGGGCTGCAACACGAATGCAAGCATGTCGAGCAGGGTGGATTTGCCGCAGCCGCTTTCGCCGATGAGGGCGATCTTTTCACCGGGAAAGATGCGCAGCGCGGGCACCCGCAGGCGAAAGCCGTAGCCCTCGGCCTCGCGGCTCTTCACCACTTCCTTCAGTTCATAAATGGGAAGCGACTGATCGTGGAGCACCATCAGGGCAGCATGTCCAGCGCCACCGGAAAAACCGCGTCACCATCAACCGGACCACCGTCCAGGCTGATCCACAGATCGGTGTTGTCATGCAGCGCCTGATAGTAAGCGACCTTCTCTTCCAGCCGTCGCAAAAAGTCGATCTGGCGTCGCGCCGGCCAGGTCTGCCAGTCCGACAGGGACAGGTTCATCACCTCGCCCCGATAGGGCAGGTCTTCTATGTAGTCACCGATGAGCCCCAGGTCGGCCAGGCTGGCACCCTTGCCGGCTGTGGTTGCGGTGGTGCCGCCCAGCCGCTCTGGGTCGCGCGAGACCGTGGCGGCCAGGCTTTTGAGCTCATCGAGAAAATTCTGGGGTGAGAGCAGACCTTCCTCGGCCCGCGCCAGCACCTGCTTGAGCACCGACTGGAGGTCGGAAAGCTGATCTCTGGTGAGCAACACCCGAACATCCACCGACCGATACCCCGGCTCGAGGGGATCACGGTCCACCATCCAGGCGTTGAAAACGCGCGGTATCTTCTCATCCTTGCGCAGATACTGCATGCGCAGCGCGTAGCCCAGGCGCGCCACCTTGGCACGCAGTTCGGCCAGGGCCGGCCGGGCGGCCCCACCCGGCGCCGGCGTCGTCTCTCCGCCTCGGGCCACCAGGTCGGCCAACTGCTGCGACAAGGCATCTACCACCTGCCCGAACTCACCCACATCGCCGGTGGGCACGCCGTAATAGAGGCTGCCGATGCCGGGATAGTCACTCAGGCGACGGTATTGGTCCGCCGCCTTCTTGTGATCGGCTTTTTTCGACGGCGTCAGCAGGTGGAGCACCAACAGCGCAACGCCGTGATCCAGCGCCAGCCGGCGCAAGGCGTCGGTGCTCAAACCGGTGGTCGCCAGGGGATCGCCGCCCTCGCGGGCGCCTGCGTCCGTTATCAACACCACGAAACGGGCCGCGCGTGGCGACCAGTCCATCCCCTCGATGGCCTGGCGCACGCCGGCGTAGGCGTCTTCCCGAAAATCCTGGCTGGAGACGGTGGCAGCCTTCAACTCCGCCACTTTTTTGAAGAAGCGGTCGGGGTTTCCGCCCTCCTTCAGGGTGACAAAAGTACGCGCCACATAACCCAGCCCGGGCACCGCCGAGGTGTTGTCGCGAAAGGCCACAAGGCCGAAACTCACCTTGCCCAACTCGCCGCTGTCGCCAAGCTGGCGGTAAATCTTACGCACCGCCTCGCGGGTGCGCTCGATGTAAGGGTCCATGGAAAGGCTGGCGTCGATGACAAAAACGATGCCCGCGCTGTACTCCGACGGGGTCTCTTCCTTGGGGTGCTTTGGAGCCGTTTTCGCGGCAACCCCGACCGGCTCTTCCAGCGGCACGCTGGCGATCTTCAACAGGCGCGCCTTCTCCTTTTCCAGCCAGATGTCGCGATGATCCAGAATGGGCACCAGATAGAAATCCTTGCGCACATCCACATAGCCCTCGGGTTGCAGCGCAACCACCGGAGAGTTTTTCTCGAGTTGTCCGGCAACCGCCTGCTTGTATAGGGCCCGCCAGGCGGAGCTGTCGCCTGAAGCCAGCAGCCGCTGGAGCGAGTCACGGTCGTTGAACAAGAGCACGCGGTGGTGACCGGCGGGATTGCGAAAAACCAGCGTGAGCCCCTGGTTCCACTCAATGGCATCACTGGCCGGCAACCATCCCGAGAGGGTTCCGTGACGGTCGCTTCCCAGCAGCAGCCATTCCCGGCCACCCGTCTTGCGCCGTTTATAAACATAGAAAACGCTGAAAGGCGTGGTTTCCGCTCCACCTTTTTTGTCCCCGGGCTGATCCACCAGGCGGGCACCGGGCACTGTTACCACACGTTGATAAAGCGAGTGTTTGCCCGGCATAAGCAGTGGTTTTTGCGCCGCCTGGGAACAGCTCCATCCCAAAAGCAGGACAAGCATCAATGTCCAGCAGGAGAATTTTCGTCCGTTCACTTGTTTCCTCTTTCCCCCTGTAGCAACAGCATGGCCTTCTCATCGCCGGCCGCCGCCTCTTTTTGCAACAGTGCCATCAGCTTTTTCAGCCGCTCCGGCGCTGTCTTGGAACCCAACCGGGCCGCCAGTTTGTACCACTTGAGCGCCTGGACGAAATCGGCCGACGAGAGCGCGCTGGTCTTGGGGTTCCGATAGGCCGGATCGGCCTGTTCGGCCAGGGCCATGGCCGCTTCGGCGCTGCCTTGCCTGGCCGCCTTGAAATAGAGCAGCCAGGCGTCGGCCAACCGCCCCTGACTCTGAAAACGGCGCGCCTGGACCAGTACTTGCGCCGCCGTCGGCTGGCCGGCCCGAGCCAGCCATTCCCGCGCAGCCGTGCCCTCGGGCTCGTCCGATGTCGTGCTGACGGCGGAAAAGGGTGAGTCCTGCCGGGATGCATTTTCCGCGGAAGAGACGGCGGAAGGCGCCGGGATGGCCTCCGGCCCGTTTGATTCCTTCTCCGGCACAAGCCAGATGGCCAATGCGGTTGCCAGAATCACGGCACCAATGGCCAGCCGGAAACACCCCCTGTTGTCGTTGTGCGGCTTATTCATAAGAATTCTTCCCGGTGGGCGATGTCGGCGGGTTTGTCGCTGGCGGGAGTGGAAGGATATTATCGCAAAACCCTCTGCCTGTAATGACCAGACCAATCCGTGAAAAAGAAACCTCTGCTACTGCTGCTGCTTCTGGCGCCCATCGTCACCGTGCTGGCCAGCCCTCCCATGCCCGGCACGCGCAACTATCTCGACAGCCTGCGCGACTACTGGCGGAACATCTATCCCGACGGTGGAGAAACCCTGTACTGCGGTTACCATTTCAAGCCGTTCGACCGCAAGGTGAACGCCGAACACGTCTATCCCATGAGCTGGGTCATGAAACAACTGCGCTGCGGCAACCGTGACCGCTGCCGCCGCACCAGCAGCCGTTTCAACTTCATCGAATCGGACATGCATAACATCTATCCGGCACTGGCCAGGGTCAACGAAGCGAGGGGAGCCATGTCCTATGGCGAGGTGAAACACGGCGAACGCCCATTCCGCGGCTGCCGTTTCGAAATCGACTATCGCCACCGCCGGGTGGAACCCCGCCCCGAGGCGCGGGGCCGCATCGCCCGGGCACTGCTCTACATGGCCGACCAGTACGGGCTGACCCTTTTCAAGCGTCAACGCGAATTGATGGAGCGCTGGAACCGTCGCTATCCACCGGATGCGGAGGAAAAGCGGCACAACGAACGGGTGGCCAAACTGCAAGGCCACCGCAACCCCTACATCCGTTGAGCGGTTCGTCCCGGCGTGCTTGAAGCGCCGCGCGCCCGCTCCTACACTGACACCATGAGTAAGTCGTACGACCTGGTCATCATCGGCGGCGGCATGGCCGGCGCCACCCTGGCGGCGGCCCTCTCCGGCCACGGCCTCAAGCTGGCGCTGGTGGAGGCGGCCCCCCTCCAGGTGGAGGCGGTGCCCAACTACGACGACCGCGCCATCGCCCTCTCCCACGGCGCTCAGCGCATCTTCCAGGCGCTGGGTTTATGGAATGAGATGGCGCCCCATGCCGCCCCCATCCTGCACATCCACGTCTCGGAGCGGGGCGGCTTCGGCGTGACCCGCCTGGATGCCGCCGAGGAGAAGGTGCCGGCCCTGGGGCAGGTGATCACCGCCCGCGACCTGGGCGCCTCGCTGCTGGCACGCCTGCAATCACTGGAAGAGGTCGAGGTGCTGGCCCCGGCGCGGGTGCGCTGGCTGAACATCGAACCGGATGCGGCCCACC
>JALVUB010000071.1 GCA_027023915.1 Sedimenticola sp. | reverse complement strand
CTGTCCCTCGGCGTTGAGCACCACCCCCTCGCCGAATTTGGCGTGGCGCACCCGCTGGCCCAGGCGGAAGCCGGTGGTCTCCAGGCTGTCGTCCAGGCTGCCGCCGCGGGCCAGGTGGGGGCGCGACACCTGGGGCCGGGCGCGCACCTCCTCGGTCACCTCGGGCGGGATCTCGCGCAAAAAGCGGGAAGGCAACGGGTAGCTCTCCTGGCCGTGCAGCCGGCGGCTCTCGGCCCAGGTCATCCAGAGCCGGCGCATGGCGCGGGTCATGCCGACATAGCAGAGCCGCCGCTCCTCGGCCAGCCGCGCCGGATCCTCCGACGACATGCTGTGGGGAAAGAGCCCCTCCTCCATGCCCACCAGGAAGACCAGGGGAAACTCCAGCCCCTTGGCCGAGTGGAGGGTCATGAGCTGGACGCTGGGCTCATAGCCCTCCGCCTGGTTCTCGCCCGCCTCCAGGGCGGCGTGGGCGAGAAAGGCATCCAGCTCGCCCATCCCCTCGCTCTCCTCGGCGTCGCGCTCGAACTGGCGGGCGGCGTTGACCAGCTCGTCCAGGTTCTCCACCCGGTCCTCGCCCTTGCCGTCCTTCGCCTTGCGGAAATGCTCCCGCAGCCTGCTGTGGTGGATGACATGCTCGGCGATCTCGAACAGCGCCATGCCGTCGGTGGCCGCCTGCAGCTCGCGCACCAGGTCGAGGTAGCCCTGCAGGGCGTTGGCGGCGCGTCGGGTCATGGCGCCACCGGCGATGAGCTCTTCGCTCGCCTGCCACAGGGAGCAGCCGAAATCGCGCGCGTGGGCGCGCACCGCCTCCAGCGTCTTGCTGCCGATGCCGCGCGGCGGCTGGTTCACCGCCCGCTCGAAGGCGGCATCGTCGTGGGGGTTGGCCACCTGGCGCAGGTAGGCCAAGGCGTCCTTGATCTCGGCCCGTTCGAAGAAGCGCAGGCCGCCATAGACCCGGTAGGGGATGCCCGCCTGCAGCAGCGCCTCCTCGAACAGCCGCGACTGGGCGGTGGTGCGGTAGAGGATGGCGCACTCCTGCGGCCCGTGGCCCTGGTCGAGATAGTCGCGGATGCGGTCCACCACGAAGCGCGCCTCGTCCACCTCGTTGAAGGCGCCGTAGAGGCGGATGGGGTCGCCGTCGCCGAAGTCGGTCCACAGCTCCTTCCCCAACCGCTCGGTGTTGTGGGCGATGACCGCGTTGGCGCCGCGCAGGATATTGCCGGTGGAGCGGTAGTTCTGCTCCAGCCGCACCAGGCGGGCGCCGGGAAAGTGGCGCTGGAAGTCCTGGATGTTCTCCACACGGGCGCCGCGCCAGCCGTAGATGGACTGGTCGTCGTCGCCCACCACGAAGAGGTTGTCCCGCTCCCCCGCCAGCAGCCGCAGCCAGGCGTACTGGATGGCGTTGGTGTCCTGAAACTCGTCCACCAGCACGTGGGCGAAGCGCTCGCGGTAGTGGTGGAGGATATCGGGACGGTCGCGCCACAGCTCGTGGGCGCGCAACAGCAGCTCGGCAAAGTCCACCACCCCGGCCCGCTCGCAGGCGGCCTGGTAGGCGGTGTAGATGCGGATCATCTGCCGCCGCCACAGGTCGCCGCCCTCCTCCAGGTGCTGGGGGCGGCGCCCTTCGTCCTTCTGCTCGTTGATGAACCACTGGGCCTGGCGCGGCGGCCACTTGGCGTCGTCCAGGTTGAGCTCGCGGATCACCCGCTTCACCAGCCGGAACTGGTCGTCGCTGTCGAGGATCTGGAAGCCTTTCGGGAGCTTCGCCTCCTGCCAGTGCTGGCGCAGCAGGCGGTGGGCCAGGCCGTGGAAGGTGCCCACCCACATGCCCCCCACCGGGTGGCCCAGCAGGCTCTCGATGCGGGTACGCATCTCCCGCGCCGCCTTGTTGGTGAAGGTCACCGCCAGGATGCTCCAGGGCGAGGCCCCCTCCACCTGGATCAGCCAGGCGATGCGATGCACCAGCACCCGGGTCTTGCCCGAACCCGCCCCCGCCAGCACCAGGGTGGAGCAGGGCGGCGCCGACACCGCCTCGCGCTGGGCGGCGTTGAGGCCGTCGAGAATCGCGGATACGTCCATGTGCGGATTGTAACAGGCGGCCAGGCTGTTGACATACTAATTTTGATATATACTATGAATAGGCATGTGGGAAATCTACGAGCACAGGAGAGCCATAAAACAATTGGCGTCACTGCCTATAGACGTGCTCAAGCGTTACGAGAAGTGGAAAGACATCGTATCGATCAGCGGCCCCGATGGGCCGAGGCAAATCGAGGGTTTCCACGATGAAGCGCTTCGCGGCGAATGGAAGGGATACCGTTCATCCCGTCTCAATCTTCAATATCGCGTCATCTACAAAGTGGAACAGGGTCTCGTTTTGGTTCGGGTCGTGAGCGTGACTCCACACGATTACCGGAGAAAGTGACATGAAGGATTACCGGAAAGCGAAAAAGCGGGTGGATGTATCCGTGGGCGAGTCGGTACGAATTCTGCGCGAGTTACAGGAACTGAGTCAGAACGAGCTTGCGGAACTGACCGGTATTCCCCAGTCCACCATCTCCGCCATCGAAAATGATCGAATCAACCTGGGCGTGGAGAGAGCAAAGACGCTTGCCAGGGCGCTGAAATGCCACCCTGCGGTTCTGGTCTTTCCGGGTTGGGATATCCATCAGGACTCCGCGGCATAGCCCGCCGGCCCGAGCCGGCCACCTTCAACGGGTGGAACGGCGCTACCCCTTGCGCGGAAATGTACCCTGTGGCCGCGTCCTCAAACCACCCACTCCCACACTTCCGTGGAAGCAGGATCACACTGACTGCAACTGGTGCCGCAGGCGCTGTTGGCCTTGCGGCCGCGGGCCTGGCCCTTGCGCTCCCACACCTGGAGCATCTGGCGGGCCACTTCGGGGGAGACGCGAAAGTGAGTGGCCACCTCGGCCAGGGTGACCTGGCCCCGCTGGCGAAGGTAATCGCGCACAGCGGTCAGCATCAGCCCCCCTCCGCCGCGGCCACGGCCCGCGGGGCCTGCTCGCGCGTGGCCCACCAGCGCAGGCCGGCGATGATGGCGGCCAGGTAGCCGATCAGCAGCGCCAGCAGCAGGGCGGAACGGCCCGGATGGCTGCCGAGGGTGGCGAGCTGGTAGTAGCCGCTGGCGGCGACATAGGCCACCGAGGTGGTCCAGAAGGCGACGAAGGCGGCCCAGGCACCCCCCGCCTCGCGCTTGATGGCGCCCATGGTGGCCACGCAGGGAAAGTAGAGGAGCACGAAGAGCAGGTAGGCAAAGGCACCGCGCTGGCCGTCGAAGCGCTGCGCCATGGCGCCGAAGACCCCCAGGCTCACCGCCTGCTCGCGGGCCACCTCGGCCACGTCCTCCACCTTGGCGGCGCCCAGCCCCAGGGGATCGGTGACCAGCTCACGCAGCCCGGCCAGGTTCTCTGGCACGGTGGCGGCAGCCTCCCGAAGCGCGGCCCAGAGGTCGAAGGGCGGTTTCCCGCTTCCCTGCCCGGCCGCCTCCTGGGCCATGCGGCCGTAGAGGGTGTCGAGGGTGCCCACCACCACCTCCTTGGCCAGCACGCCCGAGACCACGCCCACCACCGCCGGCCAGTTCTCCTCGCGGACCCCCATGGGGGAGAAGACCGGCACCAGCGCCTGGCCGGTGGCGCTGAGCACCGACTGCCCGGAATCCTCGTGACCGAAGCGGCCGTCGGTGCCGATGGAGTTGAGCAGGTTGAGGGCCAGCACCATCACCACGATCACCTTGCCCGCCTCCTTCACGAACAGCCGCACCCGGTCCCAGGTGCGCAGCAGCATCCCCTTGAGGGTGGGCAGGTGGTAGGGAGGCAGCTCCATCATGAAGCCGCCGCTCTCCCCCTTGAGCAGGGTGCGCTTCATCACCAGCCCGGTGAGCACCGCCACGGTGATGCCGATGAGATAGAGGGCGAAGACCAGGTTCTGGCCGTTGCGCGGAAAGAAGGCGGCGGCGAAGAGCACGTAGACCGGCAACCGGGCGCCGCAGGACATGAAGGGGTTCATGAGGATGGTGAGCTTGCGCTCGCGCGGGTTCTCCAGGGTGCGGGTGGCCATAACCGCCGGCACGTTGCAGCCGAAACCGACGATCAGCGGCACGAAGGCCTTGCCCGGCAGGCCGATGGCGCGCATGAAGCGGTCCATGACGAAGGCGGCGCGCGCCATGTAGCCCGAGTCCTCCAGCGCCGAGAGGAAGAGATAGAGGGCGGCGATGATGGGGATGAAGGTGGAGACCACCTGGATGCCGCCCCCCACGCCGTCGGCCAGCACCACCCGCAGCCAGTGGGGCGCGCCCCAGGCGGTGAGCAACTCGCCCAACCCGTCCACCAGGAAGGCGCCGGTGATGCCGTCGAAGAAATCGACGAAGGCGCCCCCGATGTTGATGGTGAACATGAACATCAGGTACATGAGAAAGAGAAAGATGGGGATGCCGAGCCAGCGGCTCAGCACCACCTTGTCGATACGGTCGGAGAGGGTGCGGCCCACCTCGCCCCGCTGGCGCACCACGCTCCGGGCCAGGGCGTGGGCGTGGCTGAAGCGGCTGTCGGCGATGAAGATGTCCGCCTCCTCGCCGGCGCGCTCCTCGATCATGCGGCGCCAGTGGCTCACCCGCTCGCGCAGTTCCGGCACGGCGCCGACGGGCAGGTGGTCGTCGGACTCCAGCATCTTGAGGGCCAGCCAGTGGCGGTTGGCGGGGTTGGGCTCGTCGATGAGGGGTTCGAGATCGGCGATGGCCTGCTCCACCACCTCGTCCTGGGCCAGGGCGAAGCCGCCGCGCTCGGCACCGGTGGCCACCGCCAGCATGCGCGCCTTAAGCTCCAGCAGCCCCTCGCCGGTGGTAGCCACCAGGGGCACCACGGGACAGCCCAGCTCCCCGGCCAGCCGGGGGACGTCGATCTCGATGCCCCGCTTGCGCGCCACGTCCATCATGTTGAGGGCCAACACCATGGGCACCCCCATCTCCAGGAGCTGCACGGTGAGATAGAGGTTGCGCTCCAGGTTGGCGGCATCCACCACGTTGATGATGAGGTCGGCCTCGCGCGACAGCAGGTAGTCGCGGGTGATCTGCTCGTCGATGGAGGCGGCGTCCAGGGAGTAGATGCCGGGCAGATCCACCAGCCGCACCTTGTAGCGCTCCAGCTCGAACTGGCCCTCCTTGCGGTCCACGGTAACGCCCGGCCAGTTGCCGGTCTTCTGGCGGATGCCGGTGAGGGTGTTGAACAGGGCCGACTTGCCGCAGTTGGGGTTGCCAGCGATGGCGATGGTGAGCTGGTGCCCCTCCACCGCGCCGCGGTCGGTGTCGCAGCAGCCGGCCATCACTCCACCGCCTCCACCACCACCTGCTCGGCCACGTGACGGCCAAGGGCCAGGCGGTTGCCGTCCCGCGCCACGATCACGTCCCCCTTGCGGCTGTGGAGCACCTCCACCTCCTTGCCCACCACCAGCCCCAGCGCCAGCAGGCGCCGGGAGAGGTTGCGGTCGCCACGCACCGCCGCGAGCTTCACGCGGCGGCCCGGCGCCACCTGGGCGAGGGTGAGGGAATCCATGGAGGCTGGGTTAGTGTTGAGAACGGTTCTCAATTATACCCCAACCCGGACGGGAAGGCACGGATCATGAAAAGCCGGTGCCTGTAGCTCGGGCTTCAGCCCGACAGATTGCATAGTTGATTTCAACCGAGTCGCGGGGCCGCTGGGGGATCCTTCCTGGCGGGGCTTCGGCAGCAGGGATGCTGCCGTAGAGCCTACAGGGATGTATTCACGGCGTCCCCGCCAGGAAGGATCCCCCAGCGGCCGTCCGGCTTTGTCGCGCGGTTCGTCGGGCTGAAGCCCGACCTACGATTTAGGCTGGGGACGGACGAAGGTCCACTGCTTCTCGTCCGAGTCACCCGCGGAGAAGCGGTAGCCCGCCCGGTCGAACCGGCGGATTCCTTCCGGCGACTCGATGCGGTTGCGGATGATGTAGTCCGCCATCATCCCCCGCGCCCGCTTGGCGAAGACGGCGATGGTGCGCGCCTTGCCGTTCTTCACCTCCTTGAAGTTGACCTGAAGCAGGCGTCCCTCCAGCAGCCTGGGCTTCACCGCCTTGAAATACTCGTTGGAGGCGAGATTGACCAGCACCGGCTCGGCCTGTTCCGCCAGCGCCTGGTTGAGGGCCTGGGTGATGCGCTCGCCCCAGAACTGGTAGAGGTTGTCGCCGCGCGGGTTGGGCAGCCTGGTCTTCATCTCCAGCCGGTAGGGCTGGATGAGGTCCAGGGGTCGCAGGCAGCCGTAGAGGCCGGAGAGGATGCGCAGGTGATCCTGGGCGAAGCGAAGGTCCTCCTGCTCATACTCGGTCACCGGGATGCCCCGGTAGACGTCACCGCGAAAGGCGAACAGCGCCGGGCGGGCGTTCTCGGGCGTGAAGGGAGTGGAAAAGTCGCGGTAGCGCGCCACATTGAGCTCGGCGATCTTCTGGCTCACGTCCATCAGCTCGCGGATCTCTTCGGGGGTGTAACGGCGCAGCACCCCGATGAGCTTCACCGACTCGTCCAGCATGGCCGGCACCGTGGCTTCCACCGCCGGTGGCGGGAAGTCGAAGGACTGGCCCTTGGAGGGCGAAAGGGTGACGATCATTCCATTTCCACCAGCTCGAAGTCGTGGGTGATCTCGGCGGTCTTGCCCAGCATGATGGAGGCGGAGCAGTATTTTTCGGCGCTCAGCGCCACCGCCCGTTCCACCGCCTTCTCGGTGAGCCCCTTGCCCCCCACGCGGAAATGGACATGGATGCGGGTGAACACCTTGGGCTCTGACTCCGCCCGCTCGGCAGTCAGCTCCACTTCGCAGAAGCGGACATCCTGGCGGCTTTTCTTCAGGATATGCACCACATCGAACTGGGTGCAGCCGCCCATGCCCAGCAGCACCATCTCCATGGGCCGCACGCCGAGGTTGCGCCCGCCATGCGCTTCGGGACCGTCCATCACCAGGGCGTGACCACTGCCCGACTGGGCAACCATCATCGCCCCATCCACCCATTTGACCTTGCCTTTCATGCCCGACACAACCTCCACACGTTCCCGAAAAATGGGGTTATACTCAAGAAAACGCTCGAGGATTTTCGAGGTACTTTCGAACCGCACGCAATAGTAGCCGCTTTCACCAAGAACCAAAACCATGACGCTGGTCGTAAAACCACCCCCACCTCCTCCCGCATGGCTCGATCCCTTCTTGAGCCATTGCCATGTACACAAGCATCCGGCCCGCAAGGAGCTGATGAAAAAGGGCGATCCCGCCGACACCCTGATGTATATCCTGGACGGCCAGCTCACGGTGCTGCTCGAGGATGATGACGGCAAGGAGATCATCCTCGGCTATCTCAACAAAAAGGAGTTCATCGGCGAGATGGGCATGTTCGTCTCCCAGCCCACCCGCTCGGTCATCATCCGCACCCGAACCCCCTGCGAGATCGCCGAGATCAGTTACCAGAAGCTCAACGCCCTGCTCGACGGCGAGCTGCGCCCTTATGTAAAAGACTTTCTCTTTGCCGTGGGCAAGCAGCTCTCGGAAAGGCTGCTGACAACCAGCCGCAAGGTGAGCCATCTCGCCTTTTTCGATGTTACCGGCCGGGTGGCGAGCACGCTGCTCGATCTTTGTCAGCAGCCCGACGCCATGACCCATCCCGACGGCATGCAGATCCGCATCACCCGCCAGGAGATCGGTCGCATCGTGGGATGTTCCCGGGAGATGGTGGGGCGGGTACTAAAGAATCTGGAAGCTCAGGGGCTGATCCGGGTCAAGGGCAAGACCATGGTGATCCTGGGTTTCCGGCCCTAACGTCCATAAAGCTCAGGTTCGGAAAAACATCCCGTAGGAGTGGCGTCCCCGCCGCGAACCCGCCATTGCGAAAATGCCTCCGCCGTTCGGCACGAGGACGCGCCTCCTACAGTTGGATTCTCGGTTTCCGCTGTGTCTCTGCGGTGATTTCCACGCTAACTAACCGCGCCGAACAGCTCCGCCAGTTTGGCGCCGGGCTTTTCGGCGCGCATGAAAGCCTCGCCCACCAGAAAGGCGTTGACGCCGTTTTCACGCATGAGCACCACGTCTTCCGGCGCCAGGATACCCGACTCGGTGACCACCAGCCGGCCATCTGGAATCATTGCCAATAAATCCAGGGTGGTCCGCAGGCTCACTTCAAAAGTGCGCAGGTTGCGGTTGTTGATCCCCACCATGGGGTTGTCCACCGCCAGCGCCCGCTCCAGTTCCTCGGCATCGTGCACCTCGATGAGCGCATCCATGCCCAGCTCTGCGGCCAGATCGTTCAGATCCTTCATCCGGGCATCGTCGAGACAGGCGGCGATGAGGAGGATGCAGTCGGCCTCCATGGCCCGCGCCTCGTAGACCTGGTAGGGATCGACGATGAAATCCTTGCGGATCACCGGCAGATGGCAGGCGGCTCGCGCCTGTTGCAGGTACTCGGGCGCCCCCTGGAAGAAGTCGCGGTCGGTGAGCACCGAGAGGCAGGCGGCACCGTGCGCGGCATAGCTGCGGGCGATCTCCGCCGGGCGAAAGTCCTCGCGCAGCACCCCCTTGGAGGGCGACGCTTTCTTGATCTCGGCGATGACGCCGGGCCGGCCGGCTCCGATCTTCTCTTGCAGCGCGCGCACGAAGCCGCGCGGTGGTGACTTCTCCAACAGCGAACCACGCAGCGCCGACTCGGGAGCCTGGCGCCTGGCCTCGGCGATCTCCTCGCGCTTGCGGGCGATGATCTTTTTCAGAATGTCGGGGGGGTTGGTCATCAATCGAAGCTCTGCGTCAGGATCACCAGCCGGTCGAGCCGGTTGCGCGCCTCGCCCGAGGCGATGGCCTGGCGCGCCTTCTCCACCCCCGCCTCCAGGCTGTCGGCCAGGCCGGCGCAGTGGATGGCGGCACCGGCGTTGAGCAGCACGATGTCGCGCGCCGGACCGGGGTGGTCCTCCAGCACCGAGCGGATGAGCGCCAGGCTCTGTTCCGGCCCCTCCACGGTGATCTCGGAGATGGGCGCCCGCTCCAGGCCGAACTGCTCGGGCCAGATGGCGTAGCGGCGGATGGCGCCCTCCTTCAGCTCGGCCACTTCGGTCTTGTCGCCGATGCTGATCTCGTCGAGGCCGTCGTGGGAGTGGACCACCATGACATGGCGGCTGCCGAGGCGCTGGAGCACCTCGGCCAGGGGTTCGAGCAGTTCATCGCTGAAGACCCCCAGCAGCTGGTTGGGCACCCCGGCGGGGTTGGTGAGCGGTCCCAGAACGTTGAAGATGGTGCGCACCCCCATCTCGCGGCGGGGGCCGATGGCGTGCTTCATGGCGGCGTGGTGACCGGGGGCGAACATGAAGCCCACGCCCACCTCGCGCACGCAGCGAGCCACCTGGTCCGGGGTGAGGTCGAGGCGGATGCCGGCGGCCTCGAGCACGTCGGCGCTGCCGGACTTGCTGGAGACAGAGCGATTGCCGTGCTTGGCCACGTGACAGCCGGCGGCGGCGGCCACGAACATGGAGGCGGTGGAGACGTTGAAGGTGCCGGAGGCGTCACCGCCGGTGCCGACGATGTCCACGGCGTGGTCGAGGTCTGAGATATCCACCCCGCTGGCCAGCTCGCGCATCACCCGTGCGGCGGCGCCGATCTCGGTGACCGTCTCGCCCTTCATGCGCAGCCCCACCAGGAAGCCGCCGATCTGGGCGGGGGTGGCGCCGCCGGTCATGATGGCGCGCATGACGTCGGTCATCTCCTGCTCGGAAAGATCGCGCCGCTCGATGACGGCGGCGATGGCCTGTTGCATGTTCATGGCGTCACTTCCCTTCCAGAAAATTCCGCAGCAGCCGGTGGCCCTGCTCGGTGAGGATGGACTCGGGGTGGAACTGCACCCCCTGGATGTCGTATTCGCGGTGGCGGATGCCCATGATCTCGTCGATGGCGCCCTTCTGGCCGGTCCAGGCGGTCACCTCCAGGCAGTCGGGCAGGCTCTCCTGCTCGATCACCAGGGAGTGGTAGCGGGTGGCGGTGAAGGGGTTGTCGAGGCCGGTGAAGACGCCGATGTCCTTGTGGAACACGGGGGAGGTCTTGCCGTGCATGATCTCCTTGGCGTGGACGATCTTGCCACCGAAGGCCTGGCCGATGGACTGGTGGCCAAGGCAGACGCCGAGGATGGGCAGCCTGCCGGCGAAGTGGCGGATGGCCTCGAGGGAGATGCCGGCCTCGTTGGGGG
>JALVUB010000070.1 GCA_027023915.1 Sedimenticola sp. | reverse complement strand
CAGTTCTTCTGTGGAGCGCCAGTTCACCGACAGGCTCCAGCGGTGGTCGGCCTCGCGGGCGGCTTGCAGGTAGGCGAAGATGTCGCCGCCCCGAAAGCCGTAGATGGCCTGCTTGGGGTCGCCGATGAGGATGAGGGTGTGGCCCTGTGCGCGCCCGGCCTGGTGGATGCGGGAGAAGATCTCGTACTGGAGGGGATCGGTGTCCTGGAATTCGTCCACCATGATGACGGGATGGTCGCCCGCCAGGGCGCGGGCCAGGGCGGCGTCCGCCGTCAGGGCGTGGTGCAGCGAGAGGATCATGTCGCTGAAGCTCTGGCGGCCCAGGCGCCGGTTTTCCCGGCGCAGGCGGCTTTCGGTTTCGGCGCGGGCCTGCCGCAGCAGGGCCACCTGCTCCAGCGGGGGCAGGCCCGCGAGTCGGGCGCGCAAGGCCCGTCCCGCTGTCACCAAGGGGTGGGTTTCCAGTTTTTTCCGGCTCTTTTCGTCGGCTTTCTTGGTGAATTTGAAGGCGTCGGGAAAGAGCTTTTCCAGCGCTTCCAGGGGTGGCCGGTCGGGGGGCGTGCGGCTCAAGGCGGCGTCCGTCGGGTTCCAGCAACGTTCGAGGGTGGAGAGACGGTGGCTGCTGCGGTTGAGGGGAAAGTCCGGCGCCAGCAACATGGCTTTCAGGCTTTCGTGCTCTTGCCGCCACAGCGCGGCCAGGGTTTGCAGTTGTTGGTTCAGGGCGTCGATTTCGTGGGCGGGCGGATAGAGCCGCAGGCCGGGCGAGGTGACCAGGATGCGGATCTTTTCGTAAAGGGCGCGGAAGCCGCCCAGGCTCTTTTCCAGTTGCGCCAGCCGGTCGGTGTCGAGGGCGTAGGTCTGGCGTCGCCACCAGTCGAGCAGATGGCGCTCGATGGCGGCCTCTTCGTCCACCTGTTCCAGCTCGAAGGGTTGGCCGCTGGCCAGGGCGCGGTCGGCCAGGGCCTGCTGGCAGAAGCCGTGGATGGTGTGGATGGGGGCTTCGTTCATCTCCAGCAGGGCCAGTTCCAGATCGGGAAGCGCCTGCCGGCGGGGGTGGCGGTCGGGCAGGGTGGCGAACCAGGGGTCCGCGCCATCGGGCGCTTGGCCGCGCTCGAACATCCGCCGGGCTTCGGCCAGCCGGGCACGGATGCGGCCCCGCAGTTCGTCGGTGGCGGCGTTGGTGAAGGTGACCACCAGAATCTCGCGGGCGCGCTTTCCTTCCAGCACCCAGCGCAGAAAGAGGTTGGCGATGGCGTAGGTCTTGCCGGTGCCGGCGTTGGCTTCGATGAGGTGGCGCCGGCCGGGCTCGATCCGTTGGATCTCCAGCGGCGTCATTCTTCCACCACCAGTGCGTTCCGGAGGGGGGCGAGCAGGCTGTCGGCGGCCTCGGCCAGGGTGGTGTCCGGCATCCAGTCGTGGCCGTGGAGCACCAGGCGGTTGTAGAAGCGGTCGCGGTCGGGGTAACGGCCTTCCCAGGCTTTTCGCGCCGCTTGCAGGGCCTTTTCCGGGGTGTCTTCTCCGGCGAACCGTTCAAAAGTCCTGCGCGGCAGGGGCAGGGGCGCGGCCAGACCCTGGTGGTACAGGGCCGTCAGTCTGGCCAGTTCGGCCCGCGCCTCGTCGGCGGGAAGGGGGCGCAGTTGCACCGCCCGGTCGCGGTAGAAAAGGCGCGCGGGCCGGCCGGCACAGGCGCCGGCGGCTTGCAGGCAGAGGTGGGACACCCAGGGGGGCAGCAGCCTGGCCGGGTTGTAGTTGCCGGGGCTGAAGGTGACCAGCCCCTGTTCCGCCAGGGTGTGGATGCGCCCGGCGATGCGGACGGGGCCGTCCAGGGGCAGGTCGATCTCCACGGGCCGCCGCTTGAACGGCGGCTTCAGGCCTCGCGCCTCGCAGCGGGTGCCCAGTTCGGCGATCTCCCGCTCCACTGCGTCCAGCAACTGTTCACCCCAGGGGCCGTGGGGCAGCAGGCCGCGGGCGCGGATCAGGCGGCGGGCGGTTTCCGGCGGCTCCCCCTGCTGCCAAAGCCGGAGCCAGAGGTCGCGCACCTGCCAGGCTTCCAGACCGTCGAGGGCCAGGGGTTCGGTTTCCTCCGGTTCCAGGTCGTGGGGCTCGTTCAGCCGCAGGCGCTGCTGGACGAAGTGGCGCACCGGGTCGGCCAGAAAACGGCTCAGGGCCTCCGGGGTGAGGTCACGGGGCGCCTCGGTGTCGGCCAGGGGAGTGGCGGGCCAGCCCGCTTTTCCGGGGCGGCGTTGGTGGCCGGCGACGGCGCCGGCGGCCCGGAACCAGCGCGGGTCGTGGCTGGTGAGCCCGCGCAGCAGACGGGCAGGGCGGTTTTCATCGTCGTGTGCCGGGCCGGGGTCGAAATTGCTCGGGCTGAAGGGGTGGGG
>JALVUB010000069.1 GCA_027023915.1 Sedimenticola sp. | reverse complement strand
GCGCGGAAGGATCGTACTCCCGCGCCGCCGCATGTACCACCCGGATCTCCTGGGCGGCGGCGAAGATCTCGTTGCCGTGCAAGGCGATGAGCGCCTTGTTGGCGGTGACCACGTGCTTGCCATTTTCGATGGCCTGGAGCACCAGCTCGCGCGCGGGCGAATAGCCGCCGATGAGCTCCACCACGATGTCCACTTCGGGGTTGTTCACCACCTCGAAGGCGTCGTCGGTGACCTGCACCTGATCGATCCCCTCCAGCGCGGAAGGATCGTACTCCCGCGCCGCCGCATGTACCACCCGGATCTCACGCCCGGCACGGCGACTGATCTCGGCAGCGTTGCGGCGCAGCACGTTGAAGGTGCCACCACCGACGGTTCCCAGGCCCAGCAGTCCTACTTTTACCGGTTCCACCTTTTTCCTCGTTATCTCTACTTGTTGGTCAATCGATCATAATCGGCATGGCTACCGATCCAGAACCAGAGCAACCCTTCTTCCGCCTCCACCGCCAACGCCCGATAGCGCAACCCGATCCGGCACGACCAGAATCTCCCCACTTTTTTCAATTGGAGGGAAGGATGGCGTGGATCTTGTTTCAACAAGAGGTACTGCTTGTCCGCCAGCCTTTGGATATTTTCGGGCAGTCCATTGTATGCCGACCAGAATGCAGTGGTAGCAAAATGTCTCACAACTCCCGAGTCTTTCCCCTGGCATGTTCCACCAGTGCTGCCTCCGCCAAGCTGTCCAGCCGTCCTTCCGCCACGTCCTTCTCTATCTGCCGGTCCCAGCTTTCCGCGTCGAAACGTTCATACCAAACCCGAAATTCTTTCAACTGCTCCGGGGGTAGGTCGGCCACTGCCTTTTCGATCTCTTTTACCGTCTGTGCCATCTTCTCATCCTGAACCGTCAAGTTTCCTTCAACACCCCGTCCCGGCGGAACATCTCGCGGATGCCGCGAATCGCCTGGCGGGTGCGATGTTCATTTTCGATAAGGGCAAAGCGCACATGGGTATCGCCATATTCGCCAAAACCGATGCCGGGCGACACCGCCACCTTGGCCTCTTTCAGCAGCTTCTTGGAAAATTCCAGCGAACCCATTTCGCGGTAGGGCTCGGGAATGGGCGCCCAGACGAACATGGTGGCCTTGGGGCGCTCCACCTTCCAGCCCACGTTGTTGAGACCGTCGCAAAGGGTGTTGCGGCGCGACTGGTACATGGCGGTGATCTCATGCACGCACGCTTGCGGTCCCTCCAGCGCGCTGATGGCAGCTACCTGGATGGGGGTAAACATGCCGTAGTCGAGATAGGACTTGATGCGCGCCAGGGCGGCCACCAGGGTGGCGTTGCCGTTCATGAAGCCCACACGCCAGCCCGGCATGTTGTAGCTTTTCGACAGCGAGAAGAACTCCACCGCAATATCCAGGGCACCCGGCACCTGAAGAATGGAAGGCGCCTTGTAGCCGTCGAAAACGATGTCGGCATAGGCCAGGTCGTGGATCACCCAGATGTGATGCTCCTTGGCGATCTCCACCACTTTTTCGAAAAAGTCCAGCTCCACGCACTGTGTGGTGGGATTGCCGGGAAAGTTGAGCACCAGCATCTTCGGCCGGGGCCAGGAGTCCTTGATCGCCTCCTCCAGCTTTTCGAAAAAGTCCACGCCTTCGATGAGGGGCACATGACGCACATCGGCGCCGGCGATGACGAAACCCCAGGGGTGTATGGGGTAGGCGGGATTGGGCACCAGCACCGAATCACCCGGCCCCACGCAAGCCAGCGCCAAATGAGCCAGCCCTTCCTTTGAGCCAATGGTAACGATGGACTGGGTCTCGGGGTCCAGCTCCACGCCGTACCGCTCTTTGTACCAGTTGCACATGGCGCGGCGCAGACGGGGAATCCCCTTGGAGAGAGAGTAGCGGTGGGTGTCCCTGCGCTGGGCCGCCTCGCACAGCTTGTCCACGATGTGTGGGGGGGTGGGCTGATCCGGGTTGCCCATGCCGAAATCGACGATATCCTCGCCGCGCGCGCGCGCTTCCGCCTTCAACTGGTTGACGATGGCGAAGACGTAAGGGGGCAGCCGCTTGATGCGGCGAAACTCTTCCATTTCGGAGGCGGACACTGGAGCTGAACCTCTGTTGCAGCGCGACTCGGGCAAAAGCGGTAAAGTACAGGAGCGAAAACCAAAATTCAATTGCCACCCACCATGAGATTTTCCGCCGAGCTCGTTAAAAGCCCCTGGCTCATCAAGGCCTACGAGCCGGGCTTGATCCACGTGGGGGACGAGAGCTATCGAACCAGCCTGCTCCTTGTACCAGACAAACTGCTGGAAACCTGGCCTGTCACGGCAACGGAAGAGATCACGGAAGCCCAGATTGCCGCCCTGGCCGACCACCAGCCTGACCTGATAC
>JALVUB010000068.1 GCA_027023915.1 Sedimenticola sp. | reverse complement strand
GCACCTGACGCATGCCCGCTTCTTTAACAGCGCTCCTCACTTGTACAGATATTTCTCCCCAAGGCGGCCTGAAAAATTGGGGCAGGCCACCGGAAACTTGTTTCAAATAAGCACTACATCAGGAAATTTCCGTCTTTAAACATCACCTGACAGTTTGGATAAATGCAAATGATGATAACTATGGTTGCCAATAAAACTTCCACTCGCCTGAATTTTTTGAAGAACATCTTTATTGTTATTTATTCTTTCGCATACCTCAAAAAAGATAGCCACCGCATGGTGCTTTCTGAGTATCGTCAGAATCTTCTCATCAACCCCGTCGCCAAAAGGGCCATCGTCAAAAGTCAACAACACATACCTGCGCCCCGCAACCCAGTCACTTATTCGCCTCCAAAACGGATAACCAACTGGTTCAATAAGGCCTCCTTTATTTATCGTCACCCTGGGCGGCGCCACCTTGCCACCAATCCACCCGACAACCTCCAAACCGACGGCAACAACCACCAAGGCGCATAAATAATAAAGCGCCTTTCGGCGCGTCGTTTTACTAACTTGCAAAGTTTTTATTGCCAAATTCCCGCGAAGCCTACATCAACTTTTATCATTTTTCCATCAGCTTTATTCCACAATTTGGACAATATTTTTGAAACTTTTCACCAAAATATAGCTTTCCGAGATGCCCACCACAAGAAGGACACCTCCATAGCATCATATTAACCACCAGCGCCCATAAAAACAAAACAACCATAATAACAACCGCCGTGCCGCCTGAAAACGCATGCGCTCGCGCAGCCAAAGCCACAACACCAACTACAGCACCAATAGAAATGGACAACAACACCAGCTTTTTCCGCTGTTCTCGAAACGGCGTAACGCTAAAGCTCAGCCGACGCGTCAGCGGTCGGCTGGAGCGCCTTGTTAGAGCCTTCCTAGCCAATACTGCGGGCGCCTACGATGATGAGCAACCGCCAATACTTGAACAGTGCCTGAAACTTCACGATAAAGCACCGTATACGGGAACCGATCCATTCGAATTCGTCGTATATCAGGTTTCCATTCAATCGGATACCGTTGAGGCGATTTGCATACCCGCCCCAGGATTTTCTCAAACTCCGCCAGATACAAAGCACCGAGCCCAGGTCTTTTCGACTCAAAGTAAGCAACTGTCAGCGCCGATGCTATATGACCCCAAAATAACGGTTTGAGATGTCCTCCCGATCAAGCGTGGGGCATCCTTGGGTTGTTCAAAGACTCGAGGAGGCCGCCATGCTCAACCGAGAGGACTGGATCATGATACGCAAAATGCGAGACAAAGGGTGCTACCTGCGCGAGATTGCGGCGGCGGTGGGCTGCTCGGAACGCACGGTGCGCCGTGCCCTGAAGCGCGGCGGGCCACCGCCACGTCGCCGGCCCGGCGTCCGGCCGAGCAAGCTCGACTCCTACAAGCCCTTGATCGACAAGCTGTTGTCCGAGGGCGTCTGGAACGCCGAGGTGATCTATGCCGAGATCCGCACCCGAGGCTACCGCGGCGGGCGCAGCATTCTGCGCGACTACATCCGCCCCAAGCGGGCGTTGCGCAAGGCGAAGGGCACCGTGCGCTTCGAAACCCCGCCGGGCAGGCAGCTGCAGTCGGACTGGGGCCAGATCGACACCGTGGTGGCCGGTACGCGGACGCGGGTGCACTTTGCCGTCAACCTGCTGGGCCACTCCCGGCGCTTCCATGTGTGGGCCGCACCCTGCGAGGACGCCGAGCACACCTACGAGAGCCTGGTTCGGGCCTTCGAGTGGTTCGGTGGTGTGCCGCAGGAGGTGTGGGTGGACAACCAGAAGGCCGCTGTGCTGTCCCATGGGCCGGACGGGAAGGTGCGTTTCAACCCCGGTTTTCTCCAGCTGGCCGAACACTACGGGTTCCAGCCCAAGGCTTGCCGCCCCCACCGGCCCCAGACCAAGGGTAAGGACGAGCGGATGGTGCGCTACGTGAAGGAGAACTTCTTCCAGCGCTACCGGTCCTTCGAGAGCCTGGCACACCTCAACCAGCAGCTCGAGCAGTGGCTGGTGGAAGTCGCCGATGAACGCATCCACGGCACCCTCAAGGTCCGTGTCGCCGACCGCTTTGCCGAGGAACGGCCCCGGCTGCAACCCCTGCCGCCGGTGCGCTTCGATACCAGCTACCACGAGAGCCGCCGGGTGGCTCTGGACGCCTTCATCGACGTGGCCGGCAACCGCTACAGTGTGCCGGCCCACCTGTGCGGGGAGCGCGTGACGATCCACCGTACCCTCGATGGCGCCCTGAAGGTGTTCGACGCCCAGGGTTACCTGGTGGCTGAGCACCGGCTGCGACCGGCCACCGAAGGCTGGCAGGTGGTGCCCGACCATCATGCCCGCCTGTGGCGGGATCTCGGTGTTCAGACCCGTAGCCTGACGGCCTACGAGGAGGCAGCGTCATGGAACTGAGCGGCCTGATGCAGAAGCTCAAGATAGAGTACCTGCCGGACCACCTCGACGCCCTGTGCGAGCAGGCCGCCAAGCGGGAGCTGGACTATCGCAGCTTCCTGGCCGAGGCCCTGGCCACCGAGTGGAACGGTCGCCACCAGAAGGGCTTGGAGAGCCGCCTCAAGCAGGCGCGGCTGCCCTGGATCAAGACCCTCGAGCAGTTCGACTTCAGCTTCCAGCCCTCCATCGACCGCAAGGTGATCCGCGAGCTGGCGGGTGGCGCCTTCGTCGCGCGGGCCGAGAACGTCATTCTGCTGGGGCCGCCCGGAGTGGGCAAGACCCACCTGGCCATCGCCTTGGCGGTCAAGGCCGCCGAGGCGGGGCACCGGGTGCTGTTCCTGACCCTGGAGGAACTGATGACCCGGCTCAAGCGGGCGCAGGCGGAGAATCGCCTGGAGCGGCAGATCCAGCAGTTCACCTACCCCAAGGTGCTGATCATCGACGAGATCGGCTACCTGCCGCTGAACCGGCAGGAGGCCAGCCTGTTCTTCCGTCTGGTGGCGAGGCGCTATGAGAAGGCGGCGATGATCCTCACCTCGAATAAGGGGTTCGTGGACTGGGGTGAGGTGTTCTCGGACCAGGTGATCGCCACCGCCATTCTGGACCGGCTGCTGCACCATGCCACCACCCTCAACATCAAGGGCGAGAGCTTCCGGCTGAGGGAAAAGCGCAAGGCCGGGTTGATCACCCAACCCATCGAGAAATCTGAAGACAAGGGAGGCGACTGAGCGACCTCAAGCGGCCTGGTCAGCCAAGCTGAAATCGTTGAAAACCGGACATCTCAAACCGGTGAAAAGGGGACATCTTGTATCGGTGTTGACACTGGCGGTCTCGTCCAGGCCGATGGCCTGTACCGCCGAAAGATCGAACCGGGCCACGGCCTGGGCCACGTAGTGCTGCACGATGCGCCACAGGCGCTTGTCATTGATGCCAATGATCCGCGCCGCGGCATTGACCGGCACCTCCCGGGCCAGGGTGAGGGCGGCCTGTTCGAACAGCAGGGTGAAGGCGCTGCCCTTGCGTGCCCAGGGCACCTTCACCTGCTTGACGCCATGCTCCGGACACTTCACCCGGGGCACCGAGGCGTGGATGTAGCAGTGGTGCTGGAAGAAGTTCAGATGCCGCCACTGCTTCTCCTTGAAATCGTGGGGCTTGCAGAGGGTGCCGCAGACGGGACAGGGGTATTCCGCGCCCCGCTCGCCCTTGATGGTCAGATGCAGCTCGTGGGGCTGCTTGCTGGTATCCAGTTGTTGATCCACCAGTTGCCAGGGGGCTTCAAGACCCAGGCCAAGGAGCAGGACTTGGTTGTCGTTCATGCTGCGTTCCTCATCGCTGATTCCAGGGGGCTCTCATGGTAACGGTTTCAAGGGGAATTCCACACGGAATGACGAAGAGCCACAATTCGGCAGGTTATCGAGGAACACCTTCCGCCACTGGAACGTTGTATGCAAAGGCTTCTCGAAATGCCCGACAACGAGGAGCCTGGCTGAGCGCAGTGGTCGCCATCAGAAGTTCATTGATGGCAGGCGCGCGTCGGATTTTTTGAGGTGCCTTCTATCTGATGCCAGCACGGCCGTGCCAGTAGCCGTTGCAGCCACCCGCCGGCATCCGTTTTTCCAGCTCCGGGGGCTCTTCTCCAGCCACTGCCCGGCGAAACGCCTCGACGATGCGTTCCATGTGGTGGGCCTGGGGGCTGATGCGCAGCAGGTCGATGCCCATGCGGGCCGCCTCGGCGGTCTCTGGGAGCAGGTTGCAGGTGAGGGCCGACTGGGTCTGGATGCCGTTCACCGCAAGGAAGGGCTGGCCCTCCTGGGTGCGCAGGGTGAAGCCGTCGGGATGGTCGAGGCAGCGGTACTGGCAGTCGTCCTTGGGGAGGTCGTAGGCGCGGGCGGTATAGCAGCGGGCGGAGAAGGCCAGCGGCATCCGGCCCCAGGCGAAGAGCTCGGTCTCCACCCCCTCGGGCAGCGCCTGGAGAAAGTCGGCAAGGGTCTGCCGGTCCAGCTCCAGCGGCGGCACCCACCGTTTCAGGCCACGGCGGGCCAGCACCTCCAGGGAACGGGGGTTGTAGAGGTTGAGGGTCGGTCCGGCGACAAAGGGCTGGCCTGCCTTGCTGAGAAGCTGCACCGCCGCCATGTCGTTGGCCTCCACCAGGAACTCGCCGTTGCCGCAGATACGGCGCAGGGTCTTGAGCTCCGACTCCGCCTCCAGCAGCGCCAGGGTGGAGAGCACCACTTCCTTGCCGGCTTCGGCCAGGCGGCGGGCGGTCTCCATCCAGTCGTCGAAACGGAAGCTGCGCCGCTTGGAGCAGACCGTCTCGCCGAGATAGACCACCTCCACCGGCCAGGTGGCCGCCGCTTCGTAGAACCGGCGCAGGGTGTCGGCGGGCCAGTAGTAGAGGATGGGGCCGAGGGTGAGTTTCATTGGTCGATGATCTTGTTCACTGCCAAGTACGGTGGTAAGCCCCCAGGGTGGTCTGCTGTCCCTCGGATACCAGCCCCAGCGCCTGCATCCACTCCGGTCGCGGGTGGAAGCTTTCCGGCGCCGCCAGGCAGGCATCGATGGCCTGGCGCCAGACGCGGGTCACCTGGCGCACGTAGGCGGGGCTGCGCTGGCGGCCCTCGATCTTGATGGCCGCCACCCCCGCCGCGTGCAGCCGTGGCAGCAGGTCCAGGGTGTTGAGGCTGGTGGGTTCCTCCAGGGCGTAGTAGGTCTTGTCGAAGGCCTGGTAGCGCCCCTTGCAGATGGTGGGATAGCCCGCCTTCTCGCCCTTTCCTACCCGGTCCACCAGCACGCCGCCCAGGCGGGTCTCCAGGCCGGCGGCGGTCTCCTGATAGCGCACCTCGCCCGCCGGCGAGCAGCAGCCGTGGGTATTGGGCGACTGGCCGGCGGCATAGGAAGAGAGCAGGCAGCGCCCCTCCACCATGATGCAGAGGCTGCCAAAACCGAACACCTCGATCTCCACCGGCGAATGCTCCAGCAGGTGCTCCACCTGGTTCATGGAGAGGACGCGGGGCAGTACCGCCCGGCGGATGCCGAACTGCTCGTGGTAGAAGCGCAGGGCTTCGTAGCTGGTGGCCGAGCCCTGTACCGACAGGTGCAGCGGAAGCCGGGGATGGGTGCGCGCGGCGTAGTCAAGCACCCCCAGGTCGGCGGCGATGAGAGCGTCCACCCCAAGCTCGGCGGCGCGGTCCACCGCCGCCTGCCACAATTTCCACCCCCGCGGTCGTGGGTAGGTGTTGAGGGCCAGGTAGACCTGACGGCCGCGGCTGCGAACGTAGTCGAGCCCCTCGGCCAGGCGCCGCTCGTCGAAATTGAGACCGGCGAAGTTGCGCGCGTTGGTTTGGTCCTTGAAACCCAGATAAACCACATCGGCACCTTCATCGATGGCGGCCTTGAGGGCCGGCAGGGTTCCTGCGGGAGCGACCAGTTGCATGAGCCTCCTCGTTCAGCGGAAATTGGCGACACGGGCCGGTGGTCTTTGCGCAACATCCCCCTGCCGGGCATCGCGCTCCACCAGCCGGTTGGTGATGGCATTAAGGACCCGCCATTTTTGCGAGCACCAGCGCGGCGCCAGCAGGATGTCGTCCGAGGCGGTGCCGGTCAGGCGGTGGAAGACCACTTCGGGCGGCGTGCGGCGCACCATCTCCACCACCGTCTCCACATAGTCGTCGAAATCGAGGGGACGGTATTCCCCCCGCCGCCACTGATGGGCGAGAAGGGTGTGGCGCACCACGTGGAGCGGATGGATCTTGAGCCCCTCCACGCCCAGGGACAGCACCTGCTCCAGGCTCTCCAGGCTGTCGGCCGCCGCCTCGCCCGGCAGGCCGACGATGAGATGAGTGCAAAGTTGCAGGCCACGCTCATGAGCGCGGGCCACGGCGTCACGGTATTCGGCAAAGCCGTGACCCCGGTTCACCCGCGCCAGGGTGTCGTCGAAGGCCGATTGAAGCCCTAGTTCCAGCCACACCTCACAGCCCTGGTCGCTGTAACCGGCCAGAAGATCGAGCACCGCATCGGGCACGCAGTCAGGGCGCGTGCCCACCGACAGACCGATGACGTCGGGCTGGGACAGGGCCTGGTCGTAAAGCCGACGCAGGCGATCCACATCGCCGTAAGTGTTGGTGTATGCCTGAAAATAGGCGATGAACCGGCGCGCGCCGGTACGCCTGGCCAGTACCCGGCGGCCCGCATCGATCTGCGCCGCCACATCGGGCTCCCGGCGCGCGTAGGGGCTGAAGGAGACGTTGTTGCAGAAGCTGCACCCCCCTCGCCCCTTGGTGCCATCGCGGTTGGGACAGGTGAAACCGGCGTGAATGGCCAGCTTGTGGACGCGCTCGCCATAACGGGCGCGCAACAGGCTGCCCATGGTGAAAACGCGGTCGGCAAGGGTTGAACTTGGGGATACGGTCATGGAGCCGCTTTATGGCACAAAAGCGGTCTCCACTTGTTGATTTCGGTCAAAAGGAGTGGCGGATCAGCGATCCACTTTGAGGTTGGGAATATCGGCCCGCCCCATAACATGGAGCACGATGCCAGCGCCGATGAAAAAGACCACCGAAGCGGCAAAAGCCGCCACCGCCGGCGCCCAGCCACCCCGGGTCCAACTGAACCAGGCGGTGGCGGCAACGCAGCACACCGCTGCCAGATAGAAAAGATAGGCAAAGAAAAGAGAGACGCGTTGGTATCGGTTCGGTGTGGCCATCGTTTTATTAAAAAATAAAAAAGGCGCGCGGTCCAGCATCAGACCACGCGCCTTACCATGGAGACAGAACCGCCTCAGCCGTCCTTGCGCTTACCAAACAGCTCGGCGCGACGGGCCTCCCATTTGGCTTCGCGAGCCTTGCGCTCTTTCTCGTACCGGGCACGGTCTGCCTCGATCTGCTTTTCGATCTCGGCGCGACGCGCTTCCATCTCTTTTTCAATTTTGGCGCGTTCGGCCTCCATCTGTTTCACAAAGGGATCGTTATCTCCCAGCATGCCACGATCCATTGCCGCTTCCTCAGCCTTCATCTGCTTTTCAAAAGCGGCTTCTTCAGCCTGCATCTGCTTCTCAATCTGCTGACGCTCGGCTTCCATCTGCTTTACGAACTGGTCGTAGTCAGGCACTGCGGGCGGCTCGAAGGAAACCGGCTCGACAGGAAAAGCGGGCTCTTGCTGGAACTGCTTGAACAGCTCGGCCTGCTGCTTGGCAAAAGCCTCGGCGGCCTTGCGCTGCGCCTCGATGGCCTTGGCATACTGCTTTTGAGCGGCCTTGCGCTGCTCTTCGCTCAGGGCCGGCGCCACTGGCGCGTAGTAGGGATAGGGGGCATAGCCGTAGGCATCATAGTAACGATTGCGCCAGTAGTTGTTGGCATGGCCGTTACCATGGACGTGGAAATTCATGCTGAAATCGCCATCACCCAGGAAATCACCAATGAAATCATCGAGACCATTGTTGTTCCAGCGATCACCCCACCAGGCGGAAGCGGATGCCGAGGCAATGGTCAAAGCGGCGATAGCACCCAGTTTCACTACCTTTTTCATGGTTCTAACTCCTTTTGGCAGAAAGTTTTACCGGAAAAACGGGGCTTGCCCGTGGGCAGGCCCCGTTCTTTAAGCCCTTACTTGGAAGGTGCTGCCGGCGCCTTGGGAGCCTTGGGAGCAGCAGGCGCGCCGTAAGGAGCGGGAGCGCCATAGGGAGCTGCCGGAGGATAAGGCGCGTAGTAAGGGTAGCCATAGGGGCCGTAGTAGTCGTAGTAACGGTTACGCCAGTAGTTGCGGCCATAACCACGACCGTGACCGGACATGTTCATGCCGAAATCGAAATCACCGGTACCGTTACCCCAGTTGTTCCAGTTGTCGTTCCAGGAACGGTTGCCCCAACCGTCGTTGTCCCAGGGACCCCACCAGGCGGAAGCGGAAGCGGAAGCTGCAACCAATGCTGCAACAGCAGCGACTTTCATCATTTTTTTCATCTGACTCTCCAGAGAAGTGGAACTTGTTTACGATTTGGGTTTCGACGATGGGGCTTGCCCGTCATCTGCAAATTAGTATTTCAGTTTTTACTAATATTATCAACTAATATTTTACTATCATGCAAAAAATGGCGATTTATTTACGCTATCAACCAACCGCGACGGACAAAGCGTACCATATAAGAAGACTCTGATATACTATGAACTCCCAAGACGCCACCGTAAATTCCATGCAGCAGATCGCCTACCCCATCGGCAACCGTCTCTATCTCAACATCACCGATCGCTGCACGTTGGTGTGCCGCTTCTGCCCAAAAAACACCGATCTGGGCCCCAAGGTGCATGATTACGATCTGACGCTGGAACATCGTCCCGAGGTGGAGGAGATCACCGCCGCCATCGGCGACCCCGCAAAGTGGGAAGAGATCGTCTTTTGCGGCTTTGGTGAGCCCACCTTGAGATTCAAGGCGCTCAAGGCGGTGGCCGCCTGGATAAAGGAACGGGGGGGACGGGTGCGGGTCAACACCGATGGCCTGGGCAACCTGGTCAACAAGCGTAACATCCTGCCGGAGATGAAAGGGCTGGTGGACAGCCTGTCGGTCTCTCTCAACGCCCAGGATGCCGAAACCTACGACCTCCACTGCCAACCCCAACTCAAGGGGTCCTGGCCGGCGGTGGTGGAGTTCCTGCGTCAGGCCCCCCAATATGTACCCAAGGTGACAGCCACCGCCATCGACGGTCTGGAAGGAGTGGACATCGAGGCCTGCAAAAAACTGGCAAGCGAGCTGGGCGTTACCTTCCGTCGCCGCGAACTGGACAAAGTGGGATGAACAACCCTTTTGATCTGAACGACAACGAAGCCTATCAGCGCTGGCGCGAACACAAGCTGGAGAACTGCCCCACCTCCATTGAGGAGCTGATCGTGGAGGTGCGTGACCCACGCCACCTCACCCAAAGCGAGCACCAGGCTCTGGCCGGACGCATCGCCCGCGCCAACATGGCCATTTACGCCGGTGCCACTGGAGATAATCCTGACAAGGCCATCGTGCGGGAGCTGGGGCGGCGGTTCGGCCTCGAACGGCTGGATCACAACATGTGCGCCGACGACGACGCCATCTCCTCTTTGGAACAGGCCGATACCGAACCACGCACCGGCTATATCCCCTACACCAACCGCCCCATCGCCTGGCATACCGACGGCTACTATAACGATCTCGACCGCCAGATTTTTGGGATGGTTCTCCACTGCGTGCGGCCCGCCCGGGAAGGCGGCATGAACCAGTTGCTGGACCACGAGATCGCTTACATCCAGTTGCGCGACGAGAACCCCGATTACATCCGCGCGCTACAGCACCCCGAAGCCATGTGCATTCCCCCCAATGTGGTGGACGGCAAGGAACTGCGCGGATGGTCCTGCGGGCCCGTTTTCATGACCGCGCCCGATGGCAGCCTGCACATGCGCTACACCCACCGCAAGCGCAACATTCGCTGGCGTGACGACGAAACCACCCGTCAGGCGGTGGCCTTTTTGGGTGCTCTTCTGACAACTGAAAACCCCTACTGTTTCCAGGGCACCCTGCAATCGGGCCAGGGGCTGATCTGCAACAATGTGCTCCACACCCGCACAGGTTTCGAGGAAAACAGCCGCCGCCTGCTTTACCGAGGGCGTTATCTCGACCGCATCAGCCTTGCCGCATAGGCCCCTCTTTCCGTCCGCGACGGCATTGATCTGAACTTTCTTATATTCCGGTTTTCTTCATCTCTCTTGACCAACGTCAAAGTCCACACATTTTGCCTGTGATTTATTAATGCCCAGACAAAGGGCAGCCGGAATCCGGGTAGATGTTACGGACCAGGCCGAAAAGCACCGATCTTCGCAGGCGACAACTGTTGCGCGGAGATCCTTTTGGCACCCGCCCGCCGCGCCGCCCGCCCTGGGCC
>JALVUB010000067.1 GCA_027023915.1 Sedimenticola sp. | reverse complement strand
GCTACCACCGCATTCTGGCCGACGTGCCCTGCACCGCCACCGGCGTCATGCGCCGTCATCCCGACATCCGCCTGCTGCGCCGGCCCGCCGACGCAACCGAGCTGGCCGCCCGTCAGCAACGTATTCTGGAAGCGCTCTGGCGGTTGTTGCTTCCAGGGGGTAAGCTTCTCTACGCTACCTGTTCCCTGCTGCCCGAGGAGAACGAGCGGCAGGTGGGGGCGTTTCTGAAATGCCACCCCGAGGCTCGGGCTTTGCCCCTGGCCTCACCTCTGGGGTTGGCCACGGACCATGGATTGCAACTGTTGCCTCTCAATCGGGAGACGGATGGATTTTTTTATGCGCTGCTCGAAAAGGCCGCCGGCTGAGCGGCGCCCGCCCTGGCGGGCCTGGCTGCTGGTGCTGCTGCTGTTGCTGTCGCCGGCATGGGCGGACGGCATTATCCACCAGGCGGTGAGCCTGTCGCGGGAGAAAGAAATGCTGGTGGTGGACCTGCTGGAGAAATACCAGCTGACAGGCGTCATGCGCGAAGCGCTGCAAAACGGCGTGCCGCTCACCTTCATCACCGAGGTGGCGCTCAGGCGCGAAGGCCACTGGTTCTGGAAGTCGCCACTGGTGGATAAGCGGTTGAAGCGGGTTCTGCTCTATCACCCGCTGGCAGGCAGTTATGAAGTGAAGGACGCCTCCACCGGCAAGAGCCGCTATTTCGCCACGCTGGATGCGGCCCTGGTGGCCCTGGGCGACATCAAAGCCTGGCGTATTCTGCCCACTTCCCGGCTGGAGCCCGGAAAAGCCTACCGGGTGACCATAGAAAGCTGGCATGACATCGATGCCCTGCCCATGCCGCTCCGTCCCCGCGCCTATCTCACGCCCTCCTGGCGTCTGAGCAGCAAAACCTGGGAATGGCGGCTCCAGCCCTGAGATTCTGGCGCCTTGGCGCATGGGCCATCGTGTTGCTCATGCTGGGGCTGCTTTTTGCGCTCCATTTTCTCAGCAGCGCGGTATTGGGCTCGGAAGCTTTCAGCCGCTGGTTCGTGCCGCTGCTGCTCATCACCGTCTCCGGCCTGTTGGTGCTCACCCTGGTGGTGTTGTGGAACCTGGCGCGTTTGCTGCGGGATTACTGGCGTAACCGCGCCGGTGCCCGTTTCATGGCGCGGCTGGTGGTGCTCTTCGTGCTGTTGGGGTTGGCGCCGGTGGGCATTGTCTATTTTTATTCATTGCAGTTTCTCATGCGGGGCATCGACAGTTGGTTCGACGTGCAGGTCGATACCGCCATGGAACAGGCCCTGGAGCTGAACCGCGCCACCCTCGACTACACCAAGCGGCTGTTGTTGCGTTACAGCCAGCATATGCTGGGGACCATTCAGGACGTGTCGCGTACCGGGTTGACGCTTGCTCTGAGCGACCTGCGCGGCCGTTCCGGCGCCACCGAGCTCTCCCTGGCCGCCGCCAACGGCACCATTCTGGCGAGTGTTCACGCCGATCCCGGCGCCTTGGTGCCCACCAAACCCGATCCTCTCATTCTGGAACAGGTGCTCAAGGGCAAGCCCTACGTCGGCTTTCTTGGTCAGGAAGAGGGGGGCGAGTTGCAGATTCAGGTGCTGGTGGCAGACCTCGACCGCAGCTTGGTGTTGCAAGCTATTTTTCCAACTTCCACCCGTGTCGGCGATCTGAGCAAAAGCGTGCAGCAGGCCTATGTGGCCTATCGTCAGCGCGCCTATCTGCGCGAGTCGATCAAGTTCAGCTTCCTGTTGGCCCTCTCCCTGGTGCTGCTGGTGAGCGTGATGGCGGCCGTGTGGCTTGCAATCCACACCTCGCGGCGGCTGGCGGCGCCGATCAGAGCCATAGCGGACGGCACCCGTGCCATTGCCGAGGGTGAGTTTGATGGCCAGATTCCCGTGCCGCGCCACCGCGATGAGTTGGGCTTTCTGGTTGAATCCTTCAACGCCATGACGCGGCGCCTGGCCCAGGCGCGTGATACCGCCGAACGGCGCAAACAGCAGCTAGAATTCCAGCGCGCCTATCTGGAAGCACTGTTGCACCACCTTTCGAGCGGCGTCATCGCCCTCGATTCAGAAGGCAGGGTGCGTACCGCCAACCGCGCCGCTTCCCAGATCCTGGGTGTGGGACTGGAGGACTATCTGGGGCAGTCGTTGTCGGCGCTGGTGGAGGATCACCCCGAGCTGGAGGCGTTTGTAAGCCATCTTCATTGTCAGCGGGGGCAGGGCGAGTGGCGGGGCGAGCTGCTGCTGGAGCGTCCCGGCGGGCACCAGTATCTGATGTGCGGTCTCACCCGCCTGGATACCGGCGGCCAGACCGGCGTTGGTTGCGTGCTGGTGTTCGATGATGTCACCGCCCTGGTACAGGCCCAGCGCGATGCCGCCTGGAGCGAGGTGGCGCGCCGCCTCGCTC
>JALVUB010000066.1 GCA_027023915.1 Sedimenticola sp. | reverse complement strand
CTCAACTCCAAAAGCGTCCCAGTAATCCCGCATGTAGATTTCCAGATTCTGTTCCCGCTCCTCGCCCCGCACCTCTTCCGCCAGCCGGGCCGCCTCCATGGGTTCGCACGACTGGAGCTCCAGCAGCCGGTCGCGGCCCGCGGCCAGCTCCTCCTCCAGCGCAAGGCGCGCCTGCGCCGCCTCGGCGATCAGCTCGTCAGCGAAAGCGGGCTCTGCCAGCGCTTCCAGCAGGCGCCCGCCGAACCGTTCATAAAGGGGCGTTGCCACCGCCGAGGGGCGCGTGAAGGCATCCAGGGCCTCCTGGTACCAGCGGCAGAGCACGGCCTGGGGGCCGGCCTCGAAGCAGGGGAGGTGGAGGTGGATCTCGGGCCCCTGGCCGATGCGGTCGAGGCGGCCGATGCGCTGCTCCAGCAGGTCGGGCTCCAACGGCAGGTCGAACAGCACCAAGTGGCGCACGAACTGGAAGTTACGCCCCTCGCTGCCGATCTCGGAGCAGAGCAGCAGCTGGCTGCCCTCCTGCTCGTCGGCGAAGAAGGCGGCGGCGCGGTCGCGCTCGACGATCTCCATCCCCTCGTGAAAAACGGCTGCGTGGATGGCGTGGCGTTCGCGCAGCCATTGCTGCATCTCGATGACGGTGTCGGCATGGGCGCAGATGAGCAGCACCTTCTCCGGCGCCAGCGACTTCAGCAGCGCCACCAGCCAGGGCAGGCGGGGATCGAATTCGGTCCAGCGGGCCACCTCCCGCTCGGGAGTGAGCGCCCGCACGGGGTCCGCCAGGGCCGCGTACTCCCCGGGCCAGGGAAGAGAACTCAGGTGGAGCCGGCGGGCCGGGAACCCCTTGACCGTCTCCCGCGTGTTGCGAAAGAGCACCCGCCCGGTGCCGTGGAGATCCACTAGCCGCCGCACCTGCTGCTCCACGGTGAGGTCCGCCTCCCCCTCCAGGAGCGCTTCCAGGAGGATCTGCTCCCCTTCGTCCAGGGGCTTTCCTTCCATCAGCTTGATCGCCAGCCCGGCCACCTGCTGGTAGCGCCGTTCGCCGGCCAGGAACTCCTCGTAGTCGGCATGGCGCTGGGGGTCCAGCAGGCGCAGGCGGGCGAAATGGCCGGCGCGCCCGAGCTGCTCGGGCGTGGCGCTGAGCAGCAGCAGGCCCTGGGCCTGGTCGGCGAGCGCCTCCACCAGGTCGTACTCCAGGCTCGACTCCTCGGGCGTCCAGTGGAGATGGTGCGCCTCGTCCACCACCACCATGTCCCACTCCCCCTCCAGCACGGCGCGGGCGATGCGCGGCTCGGAAACGAGGAAGTCGAGGCTGCAGAGCACCTGCTGGCCGGCGAGAAAGGGGTTCTCCTCTTCCGCCTGGTCGAAGCGCTCGCGGTCGAAGAGGGAGAAGTGGAGGTTGAAACGGCGCAGCATCTCCACAAGCCACTGGTGCAGCAGGTGTTGCGGGACGATGAGGAGCACCCGCTGGATGCGCCCCGTGAGCAGCAGCCGGTGAAGGATCAGCCCCGCCTCGATGGTCTTGCCCAGTCCCACCTCGTCGGCCAGCAGCGCCCTGGGCTGGTGGCGGCCGCACACCTGGTGGGCGATGTAGAGCTGGTGGGGAATGAGCTGGATGCGCGGCCCGGCCAGGCCATGGACGCCGGAGGCCAGCAGCCGCGCCTCCTGCTCCCGGGTGCGGCGGCGCAGGTCGAACCAGGCATCGTCGTCCAGACGCCCCGCCAGCAGCTTCTCCCGGGGCCGGTTGAGCTGTAGGTTGGGATCGATGTCGGCCTCGTCGATGAACAGCGGCTCACCGTCCGGGCCCTCGCAGCGGTAGCGGATCAGGCCGCCCTCTTCCACCCGCCCGGTGACCCCATGTTCGTTTCCCTCCAGGTCCCGGAAACGGTCACCGGGCTCCAGCCGCAAGCGGGTGAGGGGCACATCGGGCAGGGCGTAGATGCGGCTCTCCCCCACGGCCGGGAAGAGCAGCTTGAGGCGGCGCGGCGCGATCTCCACCAGGGTGCCCACCCCGAGGTCGGGGTCAGTGTCGCTCAGCCATTTCTGGCCGGGTACATAGTCGGTTTCCAAGTGCGGTCGGGTCTCGGCAGGTGCGGGTGGCTCCGGCGATTTTACCCGTCCTGGCGGACGCTTGTTCATATCGTTTTTTCCATATATCGTTTGCCCATGCTGCAACCGGAACAGTTCATGCGGGCGCTGGCGGACGGAACCCGCCTGCGCATTCTCAACCTGCTGCTGGAGCGCGGCGAGCTGTGCGTGTGCGAGCTCACCGGCGCCCTCGAGATGGCCCAGCCGAAAGTCTCCCGCCACCTGGCCATCCTGCGCGAGGCCGGCGTGGTGCAGGACCGCCGCGAAGGGCTCTGGATTCACTACCGCATCCACCCCGAGCTGCCCCTGTGGGCCGGGCGTCTGCTGGAG
>JALVUB010000065.1:5564-10442 GCA_027023915.1 Sedimenticola sp. | reverse complement strand
GCGCGCATGCACGGCACGCGGCAGCGCACCCGCGACGCCTTGCATGAGGATCTCCGCTGGCACCGGGCCATGGAATTTCTTGCGTTGCTGGAAGGCGAGATCCACGGTGATCTCGATCTGGAGCTGGAATCATGACCCTCGACATTGAAACCATCCACCGCCATCTGCAACGGGCGGAAGAACTGATTTCACCCGCCGAGGTGGACGAGGCCCTGGATCGCATGGCGACCGCCATCAGCGCCCGACTGGAAAAGTCCGCCCCGCTGGTGCTGGTGGTGATGAACGGCGGTCTCATCCCCGCCGGCATGCTGTTGCCCAGGCTGGCCTTTCCCCTGCGGCTGGATTACATTCACGCCACCCGTTACCGCGAGCGCACCTTCGGCACCGATCTCCACTGGAAAAAAGAGCCGGAAGAACCCCTGCAAGGGCGTACCGTCCTGGTTGTGGACGACATTCTCGACGAGGGCCATACCTTGCAGGCCATTGTCCGCTGGTGCCGGGACGCCGGGGCAAGCGAAGTGTTGAGCGCCGTGCTGGTGGCGAAGAAGCACGATCGCGGCTGCGGCATGTGCGCCGATTTCGTGGGGCTGGAGGCACCTGACCGTTATCTTTTCGGATGCGGCATGGACTATCGTGGCTGGGGGCGCAACCTGCCGGGAATCCATGCCATCCGCGAGGAGGATCTGAATGAGTGAAGAGCGCATCGCCATCCTTGGCGGCAGCGGCCTGAGCCGACTGGACGCCCTGGAGGTGGAACGAAGGAAGATCGTGGTGACCCCCTATGGCGAGCCGTCGGCGCCGCTCACCTTCGGCACCTTTGACGATCTGCCCATTGTCTTCCTGCCACGTCATGGCGAGGCGCACACCATTCCGCCCCACCAGGTGAACTACCGCGCCAACCTCTGGGCGCTGCATTCGGTGGGGGTGAAGGAGGTGGTGAGCGTGGCTTCCGTGGGCGGCATTACCTGTCCACCGGAAACCCTCTGTGTGCCTGACCAGATCATCGACTACACCTGGGGACGCGAGCACACCTACGTGGAGAGCGGCGTCACCCCGGTTTCCCATGTGGACTTCACCCAGCCCTACTGCCAGGCGCTGCGTCGGCGGTTGCTGGAAGCGGGGCGCAAGGCCGGCGTCGAGGTGTTGGACGGCGGCACCTACGGCGCCACCCAGGGACCGCGGCTGGAGACCGCCGCCGAGGTGCGACGCATGAAGAACGACGGCTGTGATCTGGTGGGCATGACCGGCATGCCCGAGGCGGCGCTGGCGCGCGAGCTGGATCTGTGTTTCGCCCACCTGACCCTCACGGTGAACTGGGCGGCGGGCATCGACGGCGCCTCCATCTCCATGGAGGAGATCAGGCAGGTGTTGGAAAACTCCATCGAATCGGTGCGGCGTATCATTGGCTGCCTTTGATTCGGCGCCGGGTCACGCCCGGCTTTTGGGTACGCTGCCTTGTTCCAGTCGGGCCAGCTCGTCGGGCGTGTTGACATTGGTGAATGCTCCGGGGAGTTCCGACCAATCCACCTTTTTCATCTTGTGACCGGCGTACCAGCGTCCCACCTCCCGTCCACCCGCTTTCAGGTAGGCGGCCAGGTCATCGGCCAGGCGGCAGGGGAGAAGAGCGTGGGTGCGTTGCAGCCGTTGGCCGTCGAAGGCCACCGCCAGATCGGCGTCCGCCGTTTCCAGCACCTTCTTCATTCGTTGGGCGAAATCAGCCGGCAGCAGGGGCGCGTCGCAAGGCGCAACCAGCAGCAGGGGGTTGCGGGCGCGGCGCATGGCGCTGAGGACGCCCGCCAGGGGGCCCTGGAAACCGTCCAGGTCGTCACGGATTACCGGGTGGCCCAGTTCAGCGTACTCTTCCAGGTTGCGGTTGGCATTGATGAAAAGCTCATCCACCTGGGGCGCCAGGATCTCCGCCACATGGGCCACCAGGGGACGACCTTGAAAAAGAACCAGCCCCTTGTCCCGCCCATCCATGCGGCGGGCCCGGCCACCGGCCAGAACCACCGCTGTGATGCCGCTGCTGTCGTTCATCATGACGGCTTCAGAGGTTTTTCAAGGCCATTGTACACTGGCTTTCAGAACCGTTTTCGGGAGGTTGGGCGGCGTGACTGAAATCGATGTTGCACTGGCGCTGGTGGTGCTGGCGGTCGCCCTGTTCGATTTCACCAACGGGTTTCACGATGCCGCCGACATGGTGGCCACGGCCATTGCATCCCGCGCCATGCGACCAGCGGTGGCCATTGCGCTGGTGACGGTTTTCACTTTCATCGCCCCGTTCACCGTGGGATTGGCGGTGGCCGACACCGTGGGCACCTTCGTGGAGATCGACCCGGCCGCGCGGATGCAGGGTGAGACAGTGGTGATGGCGGCATTGCTGGCGGCGGTGAGCTACAACCTGATTACCTGGTGGCTGGGCTATCCTTCCTCCTCTTCCAATTCACTGGCGGGCGGCCTCATGGGGGCGGGGCTGTACGCCCTGGGCCCGGCCCACATCAACTGGGGTCTGGGCGCGCTCTCCCAAGGATCGCTGGAAGGCGCTGTCAAGGTGGTGGCGGGGCTGCTCTTTTCGCCGCTGTTTGGGTTTCTTTTCGGATTTGGGTTGATGAGGTTTCTGCTGCGCTTCCTGCGCAGGGCCAGAAGCCGTGTGGAGCGGATGTTTGTCGCCTCCCAGTATGTCAGCGTGGCCTGGCTGGGCTTTTCCCACGGCGCCAACGATGCACAAAAAGGAATGGCGGTAATCGGCATGATGTGGCTGGCCGGAGGCCACAGCGACCATTTCGTGGTGCCCGACTGGGCCGTGGCATTGTGCGCTTCCGCCATTACCCTGGGAACCCTGTTCGGTGGCTGGCGCATCATCCGTACTTTGGGTTTTGGCATCTACCGGTTGCGCATTGTCCACTCGGTGGCCAACCAGTTGGGCGCTGCATTGGTCAACAGCCTGGCCACAACCTTGGGCGCGCCCACTTCCACCACCCAGGTGGTGACCGCCACGCTGGTGGGCAACGGAGCGGCGGAAAAGCCGGGCCATGTGCGTTGGAAGACCGTTGGCGGAATTGTGGCCGGCTGGTGGTTCAATCTGCCGGTTTCCACGCTGTTGGGAGCCGGCTACGCTCTTCTCTATCAACTGGCGAGGCAGTGAAGATGGGGTTCATTCGGGATTTTCTGTTGCCGAAAGAGGTGGATTTCAACAGCGCCATGCGTGCCCAGGCGGGCGTGGCCAGGGCCATGGTCGAGCTGTTGTTCCGTTTTTGCGACGAAAATGACCAATCGGTTTTCGAGGCCATGGACAGCAAATCGAAAGAGGCGGCCGAAATAAAGAACAAAAACATGAAGGAACTGCTCGATGTCTTCATCACCCCCTACGACAAAGAGTCAATCTATCGCATGATTACCCAGCTCGACTGGATTTCCCTGGCGGTGCGTCACTTCCGCCTGGAGGCGGAGTTCTACCAGGCGCCGCCCATTGGCGGACACGAAGCCATCGTCGGCCTGATCCGTGAAATGGCCAGAACCCTGGAGGACGGGCTGGAACGGCTGGGGTCGGCCTCCCTGGAAGTTCTTTCCGAGGAGGTGGACCGCATTCGGGGGCTTTATGACGAGGTGGTGACCCATTGTGCCCGGGCGGCGGGCGGCCTCGATCAGGAAGTCGGCTGCAAACAGCTCATGCACCAGCGGGACATGCTGTTTCAGCTCAAGGAGGTGGCCAAGCGCATCCACCTGGCGGCCAACACCCTGGAGGACATGGCCATCAAGGTGACTTAGTTTCAGCAGGCGGGAAAAGCTCAATTCCAAAGTGGCGCGCCAGCGCCAGCAGCCCGGGCAGGGTGATGAAGGCAAATGGCAGAACGCTCACCACCACCACGCTCAACTCCGCCACCATGCGCTTGAGCACCTGGTTGGCCAGCTCCACCTCTTCCTCCAGCGCTTCGTGGCGCAGCAAACGGCGGTAGGTGGAGGCCACGAAACGGGCATCGGCACTGTCCCGCGACAACACCTGCCGCAGCCTCTCCAGCAGATCGACCACCTTCTGCCTGATCTCTTCCGGTTGGTAACGCCGGTGCCAGTGCAGTTCCAGCACCTGAAGCATCTCGCGTGCTTCTTCTTCCAACGATGCGGGCAGGGCGGGCCTTTTCATAAAGGGTTGCGGACGGGCGCGGCTGGCACGGAGCTTGGCCTGTAAATAAGGCTCATGGTGCTGAAAACCAAGGATTGGCTCGTTGATTCCGGTCAATATCCGTGGGATTGACATACTTCGTGCTACCATGGCGGACCGCTGGTGGTGCCATTCGTCCGTGAGGAGGTGATCTCATGCATGAAATCAATGGTCTGACCCACAGTCCCTACGGACTGGAAAATCACGGGTTTTCCAATCTCAACGACATCTACTGGAACCTGCCGACGCCACGCCTCATCGAACAGGCCATCATCCGGCGCGAGGGACAGCTCTCCCATCTGGGGCCCTTGGTGGTTCGCACCGGCCACCACACCGGGCGCTCCGCTCAGGACAAATTCATCGTGGATGAGACCACGGTTCACGACCATGTCTGGTGGGGCGAGATCAACCAGCCCATCTCGGAGGAGGCCTTCGACCGGCTGCACCGGAAGATGGTCAACTACCTGCAAAACAGGGATGTCTATGTGCAGGACTGCTTTGCCGGCGCCGATCCGCGCCACCGCATGCCCATCCGGGTGATTACCGAATACGCCTGGCACAGCCTGTTCGCCCGCAACGTCTTCATCATCGCCAACGAAGAGGAGCTGGCGGTCCACCGGCCGGAGTTCACCGTCATCGACGCGCCGCGCTTCCACGCCATCCCGGAGGAGGATGGCACCCACAGCGAGACCTTCATCATCGTCAATTTCGACAAGCGG
>JALVUB010000065.1:0-5554 GCA_027023915.1 Sedimenticola sp. | reverse complement strand
GCACCAGCTATGCCGGTGAGATCAAAAAGTCGGTCTTCACCGTGATGAACTACCTGATGCCGTTCCGCAACGTGCTTCCCATGCACTGCTCGGCCAACATGGGACGAGATGGCAGAACCGCGCTCTTTTTCGGCCTAAGCGGCACCGGAAAGACCACGCTTTCAGCCGATTCCAGCCGCATTCTCATTGGTGACGACGAACACGGTTGGAGCGAACACGGGGTGTTCAACTTCGAGGGCGGCTGCTATGCCAAAATGATAAACCTCTCACCCGAGCACGAGCCCGAGATCTATAGCACCACCGTCCGCTTTGGCACCGTGCTGGAGAACGTGGCCATGAACGCAGCCACCCGGCGGGTCGATCTGAACGACGGCACATTCACAGAAAACACCAGGGGCGCCTATCACATCACCGCCATTCCCAACGCCACGGAGGAAGGCATGGGCGGTCATCCAGACGAGGTGATCTTCCTGGCCGCGGACGCATTCGGCGTGCTGCCGCCTGTTGCCCGCCTCACCACCGCCCAGGCCATGTATCACTTCATGTCTGGTTACACCGCCCGGGTGGCGGGCACCGAAAAGGGGGTCACCGAGCCCAGCCCCGTGTTCAGCGCCTGCTATGGCGCTCCCTTCATGCCATTGCATCCCGACCGTTACGCCCAGCTGCTTGGCAAGCGGCTGGAAGAGCATGGCGCCCACGTCTGGCTCATCAATACTGGCTGGACCGGCGGACCATACGGCACGGGCCACCGCATCGAGATTCCCTATACCCGCGCCATGGTCAATGCCGTGCTGGAAGGAAAGCTGGACGATGCCCCCATGCGCCGCGACCCGGTGTTCGGCTTCGAGATCCCCGAGCATGTGCCCGGCGTCCCGGACGAGCTGCTGATGCCGCGCGAAACCTGGGCCGACAAGGCTGCCTACGACGCCCAGCAGCGCCGTTTGGCGAAGATGTTCATCGACAACTTCCGGCAATATGCAGACCAGGCTTCTCCTGAGATTCTGGCGGCGGCGCCCAAGGTGGATTGAGAACCGCTATCCACGCCTCCTGCGCAGGCGGCGCCTTGTGATTTTCCGGTACAGGGCCTCGAAGGCGATCGCGGCGGCAAAAGTCAGCCAGGTGGCGTGAAAAGCGGTGCGGTTGGTGTGCCACTGATACTGCAATAGAACGCCGAACACCGTCATCAACGCCACCAGTGCCAGCAGCAGGAAAGGACGGTTTCCACCGTAGCTCGGCACCAGCCGGTAGTGGGACCAGATGACGAAGAGATAGATCGCCATGAACACGGCGCTGGTGATGGAGGCGATGCCGTTCATGTTGAACAGCAGCGCAAACAGCAGCCCCAGAAACGCGGTCACATAGAGCCCTTCAGGCGCGCTGAACCAGGCTTTGCGTTCGAACACTTCAGGCAGTTCTCCCTCCCTGGCAAGGGCGTAGGCGATATTGGCTCCGCCGTAGAGGGTGGCGTTGAGGGCCGAGGCGATGGAAAACAGCGCGCCCAGGGAGACCAGCACATAGCCAAAATCACCCAGAAAGGGACGCGCCGCTTCCGCCAGGGCAAAGTCACTTGCCTTGCGCAACTCGTCCAACGGCAGATTGCCCACCGCCACCATGCTGACCAGCACATAGACGACGGTGACGATGGCGATGCTCGAATATATGGCCCTGGGTACATTCTGTTCGGGATCACGGATGTTTTCCGATGCATTGGTCACCAGACCAAAACCCATGTAGGAGAGAAAGAACACCGCCACCGCGTCCACCAGCTTGCGACCGTGTTCCGCATCGAACGCCGGTTGCAGCCACTCCGGGTGGACACTCCACAGTCCCAGAATGACAAAAAGCCCAAGCACCGCCAGCTTCAACAGCACGATAAAGAATTCCGCCCGGCCCACCGTGGCCGAGCCGAAGAAATTGAGTCCCATGAACAGCAGTATCACGCCACCTTCGGCCAGCGCCGTTGCGAGTGGTCGGGTCTCGAATCCCAGCAGGGGCAGCAGGTAACCGGCAAAACCCTTGGCGAACAGGGCGATTGAAACCACATAGGTCAGCCAGGTGAGGATGCTCAATGCCCCGCTGAGAACACCATCACCCATGCCCCGCAGAATGAACTCCATGGGCCCGGCATTGGAAATGATGCGCGCGCCCAGGTGGGCATACGAATAGGCCACCAGAAACGCCAGCAGTCCGGAAATGACGAACACCAACGGCAGATTGGGACCGGCAATCTCGGCGCCCAGGCCAAAAATGGAGAAGATGCTGGCGCCGATCATGCTGCCCACGGCAAGCGCCACCGCTTCCCACAGCCCCATCTTTTTTCCGGCACTCTCCTTTTGGCTCATCTGCTTTCTCCACCCATCCCAGCATTGCAGGCGGAAGTGTAGCCGAAACCGGCCAGTGGCAGATCAACCAATCTCGCCGAGCCAGGGAAACACCTTGAGCAGCCAGATGGAAAAGTCGGTCAGGTAACCGGTCATCATGGCGATCCCCATGAGAATGAGCAGCCCGCCGGCGATTGCGTGCAGCAGGCGGCCATGCCGTCTCATCCTGGAGGCGTGCCGGAGAAAACGGTCGGTAAAGAGTGCCGACAGCAGGAAAGGCAAGCCCAGTCCCAGGGAGTAGATCGCCAGCAGGGTGGTGCCCGTCCCCTCCTGGCCTGAAGTGGCGCTGATGGTGAGGATGGCGCCCAGCACCGGCCCAATGCAGGGTGTCCATCCAAACGCGAAAGCGACACCCAGGAGATAGGCTGCTCCCTTGCGCCCCCCTTTCAGATCACCGTGAAAGCGGAACTCCCGCTGCAACCATTGGATCTTGATCAATCCGGTCATTAAAAGGCCGAACAGCACCACGATGGCGCCACCGACCAGGTTCAGCTCCTGCCGATAGCTCGCCAGCCATCGGCCGATGGCGGTGGCACTGGCGCCGAATGCGATGAACACGGTGGAAAAACCGAGCACGAACAGCAGGCCCAGGCCGGTGACTGCCCAGGTCTGCCGCGAAGAGAGCCCCTGCCCGCGCATCTGGTCGAGCGATTGGCCGCTGACATAGGAGAGGTAGCCGGGCACCAGCGGCAGCACACAGGGGGAAAGGAAAGAGATCACACCAGCCGCAAATGCGGTGAATGCTCCGATACTGCCGATTTCCATCATGCCGTTTCTCTACCGAGAGTCTGGCTGCATGCACTGCATGTGTTTCGGCCCCTGGCATTCCAGCGCCCGCTTGCCCCAAAGGCTCTTGATGTAGGCCACGAGATCCCCTGCCTGCTGCTCATCCATCCCCTGGGTTCTCCAGGCCGGCATGCGCGAGGGGCGGGACGTTCCCTCCAGGATCGTCTTCACCAGCGCCTCGTCCGTGTGGTGCCAGGCGTGCGCCGAATCATCCAGTGGCGGGGCCATGATGTACCCCTTTTCCCGGAACGACTGGACGCTGTAGCTCTCGCCCACGCCTTCCGTACCATGACAGCTCTGGCATTTCTCCGCATAGAGCGCCTTGCCACGCCGGGCCGCTTCCCCGAGTCTCTTCCCTTCCAGCTCCAGCTTGTGCCAATGCTTGCCACCATCCGATGATTTGAACAGCTTCCCGAACTGTGTGAGTGCCGCCATCTCCTGCGGATCCTTTTTGGAAACGGAAAGGGAGGTGAGCACCTGGGCGCCAAAGCCATTGCTCACCGGGGTCCAGAGGAGGGCATCCCCTTGCATCTTCAGCAATCCCTTTCCGGCCACGAAAGCCCAAAGGGTGCCGTCGGGCGCCTCTGCGACCATGGTTGCGGGCAAGCGAAACGGGTAGGCGAGTTGCCAGTGGAGGCCACCATCCTTGCTGACATACAGGCCTTCCCCGGTGGCGCCAAAGAGCCGTGTATGGTCATTGCCATGCAGTGCCACCGCCTGGATCTTCGGCACCGCCTCCAGTGCCAGGGGCTCCGCGGTTGCCCATTGGGCCAAGAGGAGAAAAAGGGCGGGCAGGAGAACAGGGGCTTTCTTCCAGCTCATGGAGCCTCCTTACTTTACGAAGACGGTGATCTTGCGGGAGATGAGCGGTGGATCCGTCGGTTCGTGGTCCTCGTCGCCCAGGATGAGCTGCAGGGTGTGCCGGCCTGGCGGCAGGTCGAGAACGGCTTCCGTTTCTCCCCCGTCGAAATGGAGGCAGTGCGCATTCCTGGGGAGCGGTTCGTCCAGATCGGGCGTGCCGGCGTAATCCACCAGCAGGTGATGATGGCCCGCCGCATGCCGGCGTTTGTCGCGCGTTCCGGCCGGCACGATGCCATAGCCCTCGATGCCGAAGCGCACCCGGTAGGGCATGGTGATGGTATCGCCGTCTTTCAGGTTTTTGAAATAGACCTTCGCATGTTCTCCTGGCGAATGGGCGAGGGCGACAGTGGAGACGAACAGTACCGGTGTCAGTAAGCGTGTCAGTGCTGTTTTCATAGAGGATTCCTAACAAAAAAGGGGGCTCAAAAGAGCCCCGGAGTTCCACAGTGAGGACGATTGGCCTTGGAGGATGATGGAGCAGAACCCGGCTGCTGACGAGAGGGGGGTAACGTTAAACAGAAAGGTTGCTGCGCCGTCCACGTGCAGCCTATTTTTGTTTTTGTAACGCCACCAGCTGTTTCAGCAGGGCTTCGATGTTGGCCATGTGCTGTTCCATGGAGGCCATGTGTTTCTGCATCATTGCCTGCTTCTGCTGCATCATCTGCATCATCTGCGGGTTCATCATGCCCATTCCACCGCCCTGCATCATGCCGCCCTTCATCTGGCCCTGGTTCATGGGCATCTTTCCGCCCTGCGTCATCTGGCCCTGTTGCATGGGCATGTTGCCACCTTGCATCATCGGCATGGTGCCGCCGGGTTGTTGCGCAATGGCGGTCGTGGCCACGGCTGCCAGCAGGCCGGCAGCCAGGATGGTTTTTCCTTTCATCGGATTTTCTCCAGTTTTGTTGGCTAGGATCCCGGCGCCATGGCCTCGTGGGCCAGGGCCGGGATGTTGGGGGTCAGTAGATCCCGTAGCCTTCGGGATCCTGATCGTGCAACGCGTTGCGTGGATCGATGGGCTCTGGCTTGGCGTTGGGGTTGGGGATCACGTCTTCGGCATTCGCCAAGTGGCTGCCGTAGAGATCCCCTTCACCTTTCTGGCCCTCGCCTCCACGACTGCCCTTGCTGTGATCCAGCAGCATGGAGCCGTAGAGATCCTCGTTGCCGGCCAGGTGCTCGTCGTGAGCCCAGGTTGCAGTGGCGGTGCCGAGCAGGGCAATGGACACTATGGTGATGATCTTTTTCACGATGTTTCTCCTCATCTGTTGTCGCGGGTGTAGAGAATTGAGCCGTCTCAGTTATTGGCTTGTCCTCTGTGTTGCAGGGGCCGTGCCAATTCCACGGGAAAAACGAAAACACCTGCCATTCCAATGAGATGGGAGGAGGAGGAGGATCAGGGAGGAGAGAGGGGAGCCCGCGTGGGCTTTACGAAACGTTCAATGTTTCGATGATCGGTCGAAGCCGTACCTGGTGATGCGCCGCTCCAGGGCCGGGCGGGAGATGCCGAGAATTTCGCAGGTCCGTCC
>JALVUB010000064.1 GCA_027023915.1 Sedimenticola sp. | reverse complement strand
CTCCACATGGCGCACGATCACCTGCTCGGGAATGTAGAGAATGCGGTTGTTTTTGTAGCTGCTCATACGCAGCTCGGCCACCGGGTAGGCGCCACCGTCGGCGGAAGAGACGGTAACGATGAGGGCTGGTTTGTGACCCACCTCTTTTTTGCTTACCAGCAGAAAGAGGTTTTTCAGCCCCGCCGGCACCTGCCCGTGCCATTCCGGGGAGATCACCACGAAACCATCGCTGGATTGCAGCAGCGCCCGCAGCGGCGCCAGCCGTGCTTCCCACTCCGGATCGGCGTTCCAGACCCCCTCGTCCCAAAGGGGCAGGGGGTTGTTCTCCAGACTGAAGATCTCCGCCTGGTCGGCCAATCCCTCTTCCAGCAAAGTGCGCTTGATGTGTTCGGCCACCTTGCGGCTTTGGGAGTCGGCTCTGTGACTGCCGCTGATGATGGTGATTTTCATAGGGTTTTGTCTCCCAGGCAGGTACCCACCCGTCGCGCGCTGATAACCCATGGGTGGTCTGTGGGCACCAGCTTTTTATTGCCGGCCACCTCTTCAAGGGGCACGGGTATCGCCTCTTCGCCACGGGCGGCCACCATGACGCCGTAGATCCCCTTGTCGATGAGTTCGGCGCAGGCGGTGCCGAGGCGGGTGGCCAGCAGGCGGTCGGCGGCCGAAGGGGTGCCGCCGCGTTGCAGGTGGCCGAGGATGGTTACCCGCGACTCCAGGCCGGTGAGTTTCTCCAACTGGCTCGCCAGCAGCACGGTGTGGTTGGCGTAGTCCTGGGCCAGCTTGGCGAGAATCTCCTTGGCCTCTTTTTTCTCCTTTTTGCTGCTGGCGGTGGCCTTGCGCTCCTCCAGCTCCCGTACCACGGCAGCCTGCTCCCGCGGCAGGGCGCCCTCGGCCACCGCCACAATGCTGAAGTTCTTGCCGCCGCGTGAGCGCTGTCGGATCGCCTCGGCCACGGTTTCGAGATCGTAAGGAATCTCCGGCAGCAGGATCACGTCGGCGCCGCCTGCCAGGCCAGAGCCCAGCGCCAGCCAGCCGGCGCGATGGCCCATGATCTCAACCACGATGATCCGGTGGTGGCTGTGGGCGGTGGAGTGGAGGCGGTCGATGGCGTCGGTGGCGATGCCCAGGGCGGTGTCGAAGCCAAAGGTGACATCGGTCTTGGCCACGTCGTTGTCGATGGTCTTGGGCAGGGTGATGATGTTGAGCCCCTTTTCCATCAGCTTAAGAGCATTCTTCTGGGTACCTCCCCCACCGATGCAGACCAGACAGTCGAGATGGTTGGCGTGGTAGTTTTCCACGATCACGTCGGTCATGTCCTGCACCTTGCCGCCAAACAGCATGCGGTGAGGCTTGTCGCGGCTGGTGCCGAGGATGGTGCCGCCCCGGGTGAGAATGCCGGACAGGGATTCGCCGTCCAGACGCACAAAGCGGTTGTCCACCAGGCCGCGAAAACCGTCCAGAAAACCGATCATCTGCATATCGAAATGGCCCTGGGCGGCCTTGCCGACACCACGGATGGCGGCGTTGAGGCCTGGTGTGTCGCCGCCGGCGGTGAGAATGCCGATCTGTTTGCTCATGGTTAAGATACTCCTGCCGATCGCGGGCCATTCTGGAAGCAGTTCACCACGCCTGTCAATGATCCCTCTTCTCCAGATGCCACGACCGGTCGGCGGCCGGCTGCCTGGCATGAGGTAAACTGCGCTCCATGAAGTGCCGCGTCTTACTGTTTTTCAGCTCGCTCTGCCTGATGCTGGCGGTTGGCGCTCTTATGGCCGGGGGTGCTGTTCCCGACGAGACAGCGCTTTCCCAGGCGTTGAAGAGCGCGCGCGCAATGCTTGAGAAGGAGGGGGCTGTCGATGACGAGACGCATAAGCAGCTCACCGCTCTTTATAACGAGGCAACCCAATGGCTGGACCGGGCCGTCCGGTTTCGTGCCAAGGCGGAGGCGTATGGCCGGGCGCTGAGGGAGGCTCCGCGGCAGACAGAGCATATCCGCAAGTCCCTGGCCGACCAAAAGACGGTGGCGACCATCCAGGAGGTGAAACGGTTCCAGCACCGGCCGCTGGAAGAGCTGGCCCAACGGGTGGAGACGCGCAAGGCCGACCTGTTGGCGGCCGAGGCGCGGGTCAACGATCTGGAACAGGCGCCGGAACTGCTGCCGGAAAGGCCATCAGCCGCGCGCAAGCGGCTTGTGGAGGCCAAGCAGGAAGCCGCCGCTCTGGAGCAGAAGCTGGAGACGGCCAAGGAGGGCGCCACCGTGCTGGCGCGCGCCACGCTGATGCGCGATCAGGCCCACCTGCTGGCGCTTCGTCGGGAGATCCACATGCTGGAGCAGGAGCTGCTCTCACTGCCGGTCCGGCAGGCGTTGCGGGACGCCCGGCTTGCCCAGGCCCGCCGCCGGTTGGTGCAGATCCGGGGGCAGGTGGAAGCTCTGGTGGCGCTGCTCAACGCCCGGCGCAAGGCCGAGGCGGAAAAGCTCAGCCGGACCCAGGAACAGGAACGCCGCTCGGCGGTCGGCTCCAACCCGCTGCTGCAAGCCGCCGCCGAGGAGAATGCGGCCTTGAGCCGTAAGCTGGCCCACCTCACCGATGAACTGAGCCAGGCCGCCACCCTGGACACCAGCCTGCGCCGGCAGACCAAAACAATCCGCGACACCTACAGGGCCACGCGGGAGAAAGTGGAGATCGCCGGTCTCAGGGGGGTGCTGGGGCAGGTGTTGTTGGAACAGCGTCAGCAGGTGCCCAATCTGCGCCGGTTGCGCCGCCGGCTGGATGCCATCCACCGGCGCATCACAGAGGCGAGCCTGGAGCAGATCCATCTGCGCGAATCGCTGGAGAAACTGGAAGCCGGGGAAGAACGACCCGCGCTGCCGGTGGGCATCTCCCAGGCCCAGCGCGAAAAGCTGCTGCCGGAGCTGCGCCGCTTGCGGCGGCAGAAACGCCAGTTGCTGGAAAAGCTGATCGCCACGGAAGAAGAATATCTCCGCTCCCTGGCGGATCAGAATCTGGCGTTGCAGGAGCTGACGCAGGCGGCCAAGGAGTTCGACGATTATCTCGATGAACACCTTTTATGGGTGCGCAACACCCGTGCCTTGCGGCTTTCAGATCTGCATGCTCTTTCTGGCGAGTTGGCGCTTCTTTTCAAGCCGCTGGGCTGGCTCCCGGCCTGGCGCGCCCTCATCCGTCAGGTGGCCGCCGATCCGCTTGCTCTGTTGGCGTTTGCGGCGCTGGTGCTGGTCACCCTGTTGCATGGACGCTGGAAAAAGGCGATTCGTGAACTGGGCGTGGGCGCGGGGAAGCCGGGACTTGGCAACCTGCCGCACACGCTGCGGGCGCTGTTTATGAGCTTTTTGCTGGCTTTCTGGCCGTTGGGATGGCTTCTCTTCTTCTACTGGCGTTTCCGCCTGCTGGGCGACAACATGGCAATAGCTCACGCTCTGGCCGAAGCGCTCTACTGGATCATGGCTCCATTCTATTCCCTGCTGTTGGGCAGGGTGCTGGCCATGAAAGGTGGACTGCTTCAGGCCCACTTTCGCTGGCGCGAAGAGACCCTGAAAAAACTCCGCCGGGCAATGGCCCATCTGTTCTGGTTCTTCATCCCAGCGTCGGCCTTCACCGTCATCGCCACTCATATACTGCCTTCCGGGCTGGGCGGCGTGGTGGTGAAGCTTGCCTTCATGGTGCTGGCTCTTTCGCTCTATTTCTTTATCTACCGCGTTTTTCATCCCAGGCGTGGCGTGGTGGCAACCTATCTGCGGCAGAACCCCAAGGGTTATGCGGCGCGCTTGCGCTGGGGCTGGTTTGCGGTGGGCATGGGAATTCCCCTGGTGCTGCTGGCGTTGTCACTCACCGGCTATGTCTATACCGCCGCCACCATTTTGCGTTATCTGATGAACTCACTGTGGCTCATCGCCGCGCTGGTGGTGGTACAACAACTGGCGGAGTTCTGGCTGCTGCTCAGCCGGCGGCGGATCGCCTACCAGGCGGCGATGGCCCGGCGCAAGGCAATGGAGGAGGCGGCCGAAGGCGGGGGCGCGGCCGGCAGTCCGGTGGATGAGGAACAGGTGCGCCCGGAGGAGGAGCGGGTGGACCTGGTGACTCTCAGTGCCGAGAGCCGCAGACTTCTCAATGCGCTGCTGTTCGTGGCCGGCGCCGTGGGGTTGTGGTTCATCTGGTCGCCCCTTTTTCCCGCTTTCTCGGTGCTCGATGACATCGCGCTGTGGCATCACACTGTGACGGTGGACGGCAAGGCCACGGAGGTGGCGGTCACCCTTGGCGATCTGTTGGTGGTGCTCTCCATCGTGGTGCTCACCGTTTTGGCGACCCGCAACCTGCCTTCGCTCATTGAGATTCTGCTGTTGCAGTATCTCGATGTCTCCTCCGGCGGTCGCTATACCATCCGTACTTTGAGCGGCTATATCATCGCGGGTGCCGGGGTGGTGGCGGTGTTCAACGCCGTGGGTGGCTCCTGGGCGCAGATCCAGTGGTTGGTTGCGGCTTTGGGCGTGGGCATCGGCTTCGGCCTGCAGGAGATCGTGGCCAACTTCGTCAGTGGCCTCATCATTCTGCTGGAACGTCCCATTCGGGTGGGCGATTTCGTCACCGTGGGCGGAACCGACGGCACCGTCACCCGCATCCGCATCCGCGCCACCACCATTCTCACCCGCGATCGCAAGGAGCTGCTGGTGCCCAACAAGGAGTTCATCACCGGGCGGCTGCTCAACTGGACCCTTTCGGACCAAACCACCAGGGTCAAGCTGCCGGTGGGCGTGGCCTATGGCACCGACCTGGGCCTGGCGGAGAAGATCATGCTGGAGGCGGCGCGCGAGCATCCCCGTGTGTTGAAGGAACCGGCGCCTTGGATCAACTTCACCGATTTCGGCGACAACGCATTGGTCCTGGAGCTGCGCTGCATTATCGATTCGGCCGAATATCGCGTTCGGGTGATGAGCGAGCTGCGTCACATAATCGAGCGGAATTTCCGCGCCGCCGGTATCGAGATTCCCTTCCCCCAGCGCGACGTGCATCTGGATGCGGGGGAGCCTCTGGAGATCACGCTCAAATCGTCCCTGCCCGGCGGGGTGGCTGGTCAGGAGCGCTGATCCCGACGCTGGGCTTCGAATCCGTAGGGCGAAGCATCCAGCATGGGTTCGCGTTCCAGTATCAGATCCGTCACCAGCCGCGCCGAGGCCGGTCCCAGCACCACGCCGTTGCGGTAGTGGCCGGCGTTAATGAAGAGATTTCGATGTTCTGGATGTCGGCCTATGTAGGGCACGCCGTTGGGAGAGCCGGGTCGGAGCCCCGCCCAGTGTTTTTCCACTGGAAATTTCTCCAGTACCGGAAAACGTGTCACCGCGATCCGATAAAGCGCCTCCCGAGCATCCGCCGTGGTGGATTTGTCGAAACCTGCTTCCTCGATAGTGCTGCCGAACAGCAGCCGGCCGTCCTTGCGCGGTACTGTGTAACGGCTCTCTTCCAGCACCATTCGGCGGATGGTGCCGGGGCGGGTTCGGAACAGCAGCATCTGGCCGCGCACGGGGCGGATCTCTGGCGCCGGCGTCAACGGCGCCAGCAGTTTCCGGCTCCAGGCGCCGGCGCAGACCAAGGCCTTGCCAGCCCTTATGCGTTCACTGCCGCACTGGGCTGCCACCTCGTGGGCGTCAGCTTCCAACCGCTCCACCGGACAGTGAGCACGGATCTGAACACCTTTCTGTTCCAGATCCTTTATCAGTGCTTTCACCAGCCGTGGATTGCGCACCTGGGCAATGTCGGGAAACCAGAGCATGGAGTCTGGCGGGTTTCGTCTGGCGGGTTCCAATGCCCTGATCTCTTTTTGATGCAACAGCGCCACCTTCCACTGGAACCGTTTGGCCCATTCCAGGGCCTGACGCTCTTCATCAGGGGCGTGGATCAACAGGCCGCTGATAACATGCTGTGGGTCGATCCCGGTGGCCTGAAGCAGCCCATTGCACAGCTCCGGATAGGCGGCCTGGCTCCAGGATGCCAGCCGGGTGATGCTGTCGCTGTAGCGCCAGGGATAAAGTGGCGACAGTATGCCGCCACCAGCCCAGGAGGACTCCCGTGCCGGTTCACCTCGTTCCAACACCACCACCGAAGCGCCGGCATGGTGGAGTTCCCGTGCGCTGAGCAGGCCGGCGATGCCGGCACCGACGATGAGGATGTCGTAACTGGTCATGACGCGGTTGTCAGCCAAGGTGTTGCAGCGTCTTGGGCAGAGGGAAGGTGACCTCTTCCCGTTTGCCCTTATCTTCTGCCATGTAGCGGGCGCCCCAGCTTCGCAGTCGCTCCAATACCTGGTCCACCAACTCTTCCGGGGCCGAGGCGCCAGCGGTGACCCCGATCACCGTTTCTTCCCTGAACCAGCCGGGTTGCAGATCGTCGGGGCTGTCCACCAGATAGGCGGGCCTGCCCAGTTTTTCCGCGATCTCCTTGAGCCTGTTGGAGTTGGAGCTGTTGGGAGATCCCACCACCAGGATCACGTCGCTTTTTTTGGCCAGGCGCTTTACCGCGTCCTGACGGTTCTGGGTGGCGTAACAGATATCGTCCTTGCGTGGCCCCTGAATTGTGGGAAAGCGCTTGCGCAGTGCTTCAATGATGACGGCGGTGTCGTCCATGGAGAGGGTGGTCTGGGTAACGAAGGCGAGGCGGTCGGGTCGTCTAACCTGTAGTTGTTCCACGTCTCCAGCTTTTTCCACCAGATGAATGCCTATTCCTTCAGCGCAATGGTACTGCCCCATGGTGCCTTCCACTTCCGGGTGTCCTTTGTGGCCGATGAGAATTACCTCGAACCCGTTTCGGCAGTATCTGGCCACTTGCAGATGGACTTTGGTTACCAGGGGGCATGTGGCGTCGAAGACCTGAAGATCGCGCCGCTCGGCCTTTTGCTTGACCGCCTGGGAGACACCGTGGGCGCTGAAGATGACGGTGTTGCCGTCGGGTACCTCGTCCAGGTCGTCGACAAAGATCACGCCCTTGCGCTTAAGGTTTTCCACCACGAAACGGTTGTGTACCACCTCGTGACGCACATAGATGGGCGCGCCGAAAGCCGCCACCGCGTGTTCGACGATTTCGATGGCCCGATCGACGCCGGCGCAAAAGCCCCGGGGGTTGGCTAGAAGAATTTTCATTCAATCACGGAAAAAGCGTTACCATGAACCACGATGGAACATCATAAAGGGAATTTCACCATGCCGCGAACCCGACGCCGGAAAAACGCCACCCCCGATGTCCCGGACCTGCGGGACTGGATCTACAGACCCCGTCTGCAACGCCTGCCGCCCCGTCTCGATCCGCCAGAAGGCCTGACCATCATGAACCAGCACGGTTCCAGCGCCTGCACGGGCTTCTCTCTGGCGGCCGCCATCAATTTGCAGTATGCGCGGATGGGTGAATCGCTGCGGGTCAGCCCGCGCATGTTGTACGAAATGGCAAAGCGTTACGACGAATGGCCGGGCGAGCATTATGACGGCTCCAGCCTGCGGGGCGCCATCAAGGGGTGGGTCAACATGGGTGTCTGCCGCGAGGCGCTCTGGCCTTTCCGGGTGGGCAGTGCCGGACGGTTGACCGTTAGGCGCGCCAAGGACGCCCGCAATCATACCGTGGGAGCTTACTACCGCCTCCAACCTGAGGTAAGCCACTATCACGCGGCGCTCAACGAAGCGGGCGCGGTGGTGGTCACCGCCCAGGTGCATAAGGGGTGGGATGAACCGCGCGACGGTGTCATCGAGGCGGGTGGAGAGCCCGATGGCGGCCACGCCTTTGTGCTTGTGGGGTATGACGAGCGGGGCTTCCGGGTGCAGAACTCCTGGGGCAGGGGCTGGGGAGAGGACGGCCTGGCGATCTGGACCTACGAAGACTGGATCGAGAACGTCTGGGACGCCTGGGTGTTCCGCCTGGCGCTGCCCACGCCGCGGATTTTCGGCTTGCGGCCGTCCCAGGCAAAGCCTGTCCAGCAGGAGCGTGGCCGCGTGGCCAAGGTGCCGCGATCCCGCATCGCTGGCCACTTCGTCCATGTGGACGATGGGGATTATGTTCGTCAGGGACGCTACTGGAGCGATCCCCATGATGTAAGCGAAACCGCCCGTCTGCTGGCCGCCAGCGACAAATATCGACATCTGTTGATTTATGTGCATGGTGGTCTAAACACTTCCCAGGACTCGGCGCGCCGGATCGACGCCATGCGCGATGTTTTCAAGGCCAACGGCATCTACCCTTTCCACATCATGTACGACACCGGCCTGGTGGAAGAGATGGTCGATCTGGTGCGTCGAAAATGCCTGGAAGGAGAGGGCCGCGCGGGTGGTTTCAGCGACTGGATCGACCGGCTCATCGAAGGGTTGTTGCGGAAGCCGGGCGCTCTTTTGTGGGAAGAGATGAAGCGCGATGCCCACAGGGCCTTCGCGCCAGGTGGCGCGGCCACCGACGCCATCGAACGGCTGCTCAAGGCGCTAAGCGAAAAGGGGCGAAAGCTGGGACTGCATCTGGTGGGACACAGTACCGGCGGCGTGGCTTTGGGGTCGCTGCTGGCCACGCTACGCAGGCGGCGGTTGGTGTTCGACAGCTGTAGCCTGATGGCACCCGCCTGTACCCTGGACTGGTACCAGAAGAATTACCTGCCGGCCTTGCAACAAAGCGCCCGGCTGAGAATACAGAAGATGGATGTTTACAACCTCAACGAGCGTCTGGAGAAGGATGACAACGTGGCCGGGCTTTACCACAAATCCCTGCTCTATCTGGTTTCAAATGCATTCGAACCAAAGCGGCAGGCGGCCCTGTTGGGAATGCAAAAATTCTCAAAAGGGGCGCCCCGGGCAGGTGGACAGCCGCGTTTTCACTATTCTGATGGCGTTACCGGGCAGGTCACGCGCAGTACCAGCCATGGCGGTTTTGATAACGACCCCTGGACCATGAATCACATTCTGCGACGGGTGTTGGGGAAAGCGCCCGGCCGTTCTTTTACGAACCAGGATCTGACCTACTGAAAAAAATCCGGGATGGCAATTTTTTGAGATTCCGTGAAGGAAACTGTGCTTGGCTTTCCTTCAGGGTTGCCATGAGGTGAGGCGTTCCACCAGGCAGCGCAGCGCTTTTCCTCGATGGCTCAAAGCGTTCTTCACCTCGGCGGGCAGCTCGGCCGCGCTGCAACCCTTCTCTGGTACAAAGAAAAGCGGATCATACCCAAAGCCATTTTCTCCCTGGGGGTTGTAAAGAATACGGCCTTCCCAGGTGCCCTGACAGATGATGGGCGTGGGGTCTTTCTCATGACGGAGGAAGACCAACAGGCACTGGAAACGGGCGGTTCGTTTTTCGTCGGGCAGATCCCGCAGTCGTTCCAGCAGCAGTGCGTTATTGTCCGCATCCGAGGCCTCGTCACCCGCGAAGCGGGCGGAATGGATGCCGGGTTCGCCGCCCAAGGCATCCACTTCAAGGCCGGAGTCGTCTGCGATGGCGGGAAGTTCTGAGTAAGCGGAGGCATTGCGCGCTTTGAGGATCGCGTTTTCCACGAAGGTGAGCCCGGTTTCATCGGCTTCGGGCACCTGGAAATGGGATTGGGGCACGATCTCAATACCGCTTCCCTTGAGCAGTTGGCCAAATTCACGCGCCTTGTTGGGATTATTGCTGGCTAGAACGATGCGTTGGGTCATCGGAAAGGACGACGGCTTATTGGGGAGCGGGCATTCTAACCATAGGATCTGGAAAAAGGCTAACTACCTTCTTTTTTCCCCTTCAGATGGCAGAAGAAAGTGTCCAGTGAAAGTTTCCCCGGGCCGTGGAAAACGATGAACAGCAGCATGGTGCCCCAAAGAATGTGTTGCTGAAGCCCGGCGGCGCCCGCGGGGGAGAGCAAGACGCTCTTATAGGAATAGACGGCGATGCCGTTGAACAGGAACAGAGCCAGGGCCGAAAGCCGTCCGGCGACACCCAGGGCCACCAGCACGGGCAGGGTCAGTTCTGTGCCGGCGCCCACCCAGGCCGCGACATGGGGGGGCAAAAGGGGTACGGCATACTCGTAGTCGAACAGATAGAGGGTGCTGTCCCAGTCATGCACCTTGCCCAGGCCGGACTTGAAGAAAGCCCATGCCACCCACAGGCGGACGCCCAGATCAAAAAGTGGGGAAATCTGTTGCAGCCGGTCGGCCAGCCAGAGATAGAAACGGTTGGCGGTTTGTACGATTTGCATGATGGTCGTGTTCCCTGGAATTTTTGGAACAGACCGGGGCCAGGCCGAAATTGTTTCAGGAACCGTTGTCCAGCGCCTTCCGCTGCGCCTCCATGATCTCGTCGATTCCGTTTCCCGCCAGCTCCAGCATGGCTTCCATTTCCGCGCTGGTGAAGGGTGTACCCTCCGCGGTGCCCTGAATTTCGATAAAACGCTGGGCATCGTCCATGACGATATTCATGTCGGTTTCCGCGCTGGAATCTTCCGCATAGTCAAGATCCAACACTGGC
>JALVUB010000063.1 GCA_027023915.1 Sedimenticola sp. | reverse complement strand
GGAGAAATACGGTGACCGTTCCGACATCGTTGAAGTGCTGAAAAAGCTGGTGGACATCCGCAACGGCCAGGACACCACCGATGATATCGACCATCTGGGCAACCGCCGCGTGCGCTGTGTGGGCGAGATGGCCGAAAACCAGTTCCGCGTGGGGCTGGTGCGGGTGGAGCGCGCCGTCAAGGAGCGTCTCACCCTGGCCGAGGCCGAAGGGCTGATGCCGCAGGAGATGATAAACGCCAAGCCGGTCTCCGCCGCCATCAAGGAGTTCTTCGGCTCCAGCCAGCTCTCCCAGTTCATGGACCAGAACAACCCGCTTTCCGAGATCACCCACAAGCGGCGGGTGTCGGCCCTCGGTCCCGGCGGCCTGGCCCGCGAGCGGGCCGGCTTCGAGGTGCGCGACGTGCACCCCACCCACTATGGCCGGGTCTGCCCCATCGAGACGCCGGAAGGGCCCAACATCGGCCTTATCAACTCCCTGGCGGTCTATGCCCGCACCAACGAGTACGGCTTCCTCGAAACGCCCTACCGGGTGGTCAGGGACGGCAAGGTGACGGACGAGATCCACTATCTCTCCGCCATCGAGGAGGGGCGGTATGTCATCGCCCAGGCCTCGGCGGCCATGGACGAAGAAGGGCGGCTCACCGAGGCGTTGGTCTCCTGCCGTCACCAGAACGAGTTCACCCTCTCCACCCCCGACAAGGTGGAGTACATGGACGTTTCGCCCAAGCAGATCGTCTCGGTGGCGGCGGCGCTGATCCCCTTCCTGGAGCACGACGACGCCAACCGCGCCCTCATGGGCTCCAACATGCAGCGCCAGGCGGTGCCCACTCTGCGTGCCGAGAAGCCCCTAGTGGGCACCGGCATCGAGCGCAACGTGGCGGTGGATTCGGGCGTCACCGTGGTGGCCCGTCGTGGCGGCACCGTGGTGTCGGTGGACGCCCTGCGCATCGTGGTCAAGGTGAACGACGACGAGACGGTGCCCGGCGAGCCCGGCGTGGACATCTACAACCTCACCAAGTACACCCGCTCCAACCAGAACACCTGCATCAACCAGCGGCCCCTGGTGATGGTGGGTGACCAGGTGGCGCGCGGCGACGTCATGGCCGACGGGCCCTCCACCGACATGGGTGAGCTGGCCCTGGGTCAGAATCTGCGTGTGGCCTTCATGCCCTGGAATGGCTACAACTTCGAGGACTCCATCCTCATATCCGAGCGGGTGGTGGAGGAGGATCGCTTCACCACCATCCACATCGAGGAACTCACCTGCATGGCCCGCGATACCAAGCTGGGTTCCGAAGAGATCACCGGCGACATTCCCAACGTCAGCGAGGCGGCCCTGGCCAAGCTGGACCAGTCGGGCATCGTCTACGTGGGCGCCGAGGTGAAGGAGGGTGACATCCTGGTGGGCAAGGTCACCCCCAAGGGCGAGACCCAGCTCACCCCCGAGGAGAAGCTGCTGCGCGCCATCTTCGGCGAGAAGGCGTCCGACGTGAAGGACACCTCCCTGCGGGTCAAGTCGGGCGTTTCCGGCACCGTGGTGGATGTACAGGTGTTCACCCGCGACGGCGTGGAGAAGGACGCCCGCGCCATTGAGATACAGGAAGCCGAGCTGGAGCGCATCCGCAAGGACATCGCCGACCAGCAGCGCATCATGGAGGACGACACCTTCGCCCGGGTGGAGAAGCTGCTCCAGGGCAAGGTGGCCGACGGCGGCCCCAACAAGCTCAAGGCGGGCAGCAAGATCACCAAGACCTATCTCAAGGGACTGGACCGCGACAAGTGGTTCGAAATCCGCCTGCGCAACGAGAGCGCCCAGCAGCAGCTCGAGGCCATTGCCCGCCAGGTGGAAGAACAGCGTGAGAAGTTCCGCGCCTACTACGAGGACAAAAAGCGCAAGCTTTCCAGCGGCGACGATCTGCCGCCCGGCGTGCTCAAGATGGTGAAGGTGTACGTCGCCATCAAGCGGCGCATCCAGCCGGGCGACAAGATGGCCGGTCGCCATGGCAACAAGGGTGTCATTTCCCGCATCGTGCCGGTGGAGGACATGCCTTTCGACGAAAACGGCGAGCCGGTGGACATCGTCCTCAATCCCCTGGGCGTGCCCTCGCGCATGAACATCGGCCAGATCCTGGAGACCCACCTCGGCTTTGCCGCCAAGGGGGTGGGGCGCAAGATAGGCGAGATGCTTGACGCCCAAGGCAAGGTGGCGGAAATCCGCAAATACCTGGAGGATGTTTACAACTTCTCCGGCAAGAAGGAGGATCTCGATTCCTTGAGCGACGAGGAGATCCTGGAACTGGCCGGCAACCTGCGCGACGGCCTGCCAGTCTCCACCCCGGTATTCGACGGCGCCAACGAGGAGGAGATCCGTCACCTGCTGAAACTGGCGGGGCTGCCCGAGAGCGGTCAGCTCACCCTCTACGACGGTCGCACCGGCGACGCCTTCGAGCGTCCGGTTACCGTGGGCTACATGTACATGCTGAAGCTCAACCACCTGGTGGACGACAAGATGCACGCCCGTTCCACCGGTCCCTACAGCCTGGTCACCCAGCAGCCGCTGGGCGGCAAGGCGCAGTTCGGCGGGCAGCGCTTCGGCGAGATGGAGGTGTGGGCGCTGGAGGCCTATGGCGCCGCCTACACCCTGCAAGAGATGCTCACCGTCAAGTCGGACGACGTCAACGGCCGCACGCGGATGTACAAGAACATCGTGGATGGCAATCACCAGATGGAGGCGGGTATGCCCGAGTCCTTCAATGTGCTGGTGAAGGAGATCAAGGCGCTGGGCATCAACGTGGAGCTGGAGCAGGAGTGAGCCTGCCGAGGTTTCCCGGTGAACAACTGGAGATGAATCCGTGAAAGATCTGCTCAAGATTCTCAAGCAACAGGATCAGGCCAAGGAGTTTGACGCCATCCGCATCGGTCTGGCGTCCCCGGAGATGATCAAATCCTGGTCTTATGGCGAGGTGAAGAAGCCCGAGACCATCAACTACCGCACCTTCAAGCCGGAGCGGGACGGCCTCTTCTGCGCCAAGATCTTCGGTCCGGTGAATGACTATGAGTGCCTGTGCGGCAAGTACAAGCGGCTCAAGCACCGCGGCGTGGTGTGCGAGAAGTGCGGCGTGGAGGTGACTCTCTCCAAGGTGCGCCGCGAGCGCATGGGCCATATCGAGCTGGCCAGTCCGGTGGCCCACATCTGGTATCTCAAGTCGCTGCCGTCACGCATCGGTCTGTTGCTGGACATGACCCTCAAGGACATCGAGCGCATCCTCTACTTTGAGTCCTATGTGGTCATCGACCCGGGCATGACGATGCTCGAACGTGGCCAGCTGATGAACGATGAGCAGTACCTGGAGGCGATCGAGGAGAATGGTGACGAGTTCGACGCCCGCATGGGTGCCGAAGCGGTCTATGAACTGCTCAAGTCCCTCGATATCCCCGCGGAGATCGCCAAGCTGCGGCAGGAGATCGAATCCACCAAATCGGAAACCAAGATCAAGAAGATCTCCAAGCGGCTCAAGTTGCTGGAGTCGCTGGACCGTTCCGGCAACCGTCCCGAATGGATGATCCTCAAGGTGCTGCCGGTGCTGCCGCCCGAGCTGCGGCCCCTGGTGCCCCTGGACGGCGGTCGCTTCGCCACTTCGGATCTGAACGACCTCTATCGCCGGGTCATCAACCGCAACAACCGGCTCAAGCGGTTGTTGGAGCTTGCAGCGCCCGACATCATCGTGCGCAACGAAAAGCGCATGTTGCAAGAGGCAGTGGACGCCTTGCTCGACAATGGTCGTCGCGGCCGCGCCATCACCGGCACCAACAAGCGGCCTCTCAAGTCCCTGGCGGACATGATAAAGGGCAAGCAGGGCCGTTTCCGGCAAAACCTGCTGGGCAAGCGGGTGGACTACTCCGGCCGCTCGGTGATCGTGGTGGGGCCCACCCTCAAGCTGCACCAGTGCGGCCTGCCCAAGCGGATGGCGCTGGAGCTGTTCAAGCCCTTCATCTTTTCGCGCCTGCAATCCCTGGGGCTGGCCACAACCATCAAGGCGGCCAAGAAGATGGTGGACCGGGGCGCGCCCGAGGTGTGGGATATTCTTGAGAGCGTCATCCGCGAGCATCCGGTGCTTCTCAACCGGGCGCCTACCCTTCACCGTCTGGGCATCCAGGCGTTTGAGCCGGTGCTCATCGAAGGCAAGGCGATTCAGCTTCACCCGCTGGTCTGCACCGCTTTCAACGCCGACTTCGACGGCGACCAGATGGCGGTGCACGTGCCCCTCTCCCTGGAGGCGCAGTTGGAGGCGCGCTCGTTGATGATGTCCTCCAACAACATCCTCTCGCCGGCCAACGGCGAGCCCATCATCGTGCCTACCCAGGACGTGGTGTTGGGGCTCTACTATATGACCCGCGAGCGGATCAATGCCAAGGGCGAGGGCATGGTGCTGGCGGACCCGGCGGAGGCGCGGCGCGCCTATGAAAATGGTGATGTCGAGCTGCATGCCAGGGTAAAGGTGCGTATAACCGAGTACGCTCGGGATGAGAATGGTGAGCTGGCCGCAAGCACCTCCATCAAGGAAACCACCGTGGGGCGTGCCATCCTGTGGGAGATCATTCCCAAGGGGTTGCCTTACGAGCTGGTCAACACGCCGCTCAGCAAAAAGGCCATCTCTCGTCTGGTGAACGAGTGCTATCGCAAGCTGGGGCTGAAGGACACGGTGATCTTCGCCGACCACCTGATGTACACCGGCTTCCGCTTTGCCGCCCGCGCCGGCATCTCCATCTGCACCGGCGACATGGTGGTGCCGCCGGAAAAAGAGGAGCTGCTGGCGGCCGCCGAGCGAGAAGTGAAGGAGATCGAGGAGCAATACGCTTCCGGTCTGGTGACCAACGGCGAGCGCTACAACAAGGTGGTGGACATATGGTCCCACACCAACGACCAGGTGGCCAAGGCGATGATGGCCCGCCTGGGCACCGAAAAAGTGATTGATCGGGAAGGTAACGAGGTGGAGCAACCCTCCTTCAACTCCATCTTCATGATGGCCGATTCGGGTGCCCGGGGCTCCGCCGCCCAGATCCGCCAGCTCGCCGGGATGCGGGGACTGATGGCCAAGCCTGACGGCTCCATCATCGAAACCCCCATCACCGCCAACTTCCGCGAGGGGTTGGACGTGTTGCAGTACTTCATCTCCACCCACGGCGCGCGCAAGGGGCTGGCGGATACGGCGCTCAAAACGGCCAACTCAGGTTACCTCACCCGCCGTCTGGTGGATGTCTCCCAGGACGTGGTCATTACAGAGGAGGATTGTGGCACCGATCAGGGCATCCTCATGCAACCCATCATCGAGGGCGGCGACGTGGTGGAGCCCCTGCGCGAGCGTATCCTCGGGCGGGTCACCGCCCAGCCGGTCTACAAGCCTGGCACCGAGGAGGTGCTGGTGGAGGCCAATGTGCTGCTGGACGAGCCGCTGGTTCAGATGCTCGAATCCAACGGCGTGGACCAAGTGTGGGTGCGTACCGCCATCGCCTGCGAGGCACGTCACGGCATCTGCTCGCGTTGCTATGGCCGGGATCTGGCGCGTGGCCACGCGGTGAACATTGGCGAGGCGGTGGGGGTCATCGCCGCCCAGTCCATCGGCGAGCCGGGCACCCAGCTTACCATGCGTACCTTCCACATCGGTGGCGCCGCATCCCGTTCCGCCGCGGTGAGCAGCATCGAGGTGAAGAACAGCGGGGTGATCCATCTCTATAACATCAAGACGGTGGAAAATGCCGCCGGCAAGCTGGTGGCCGTTTCCCGTTCGGGTGAGGTGATTGTGCAGGACGAGCGCGGCTCCGAGCGCGAGCGCTACAAGCTGCCCTACGGCGCCATCCTTCAGGTGCGGGAAGGAGAGAAGGTGGAGGCCGGTCAGATGGTGGCCAACTGGGACCCCCACACTCACCCCATCATCACCGAGGTGGAAGGTGTTCTCAAATTCGTGGACTTCGTCGAAGGGGTCACGGTGGAGAGCCGTACCGACGAGGTGACCGGCCTCAGTTCCCTGGAGGTGATCGATCCCAAGCAGCGCCCCAGCAGCGGCAAGGATCTGCGTCCCATGCTCAAGCTGGTGGACGAGGAGGGCAACGACGTCAACATCGCCGGCACCTCCCTGCCGGCCAACTATGTGCTGCCGCCGGGTGCCGTGGTTGCGGTCACCGATGGCGCCAGGGTGCAGGTGGGTGACGTGCTGGCGCGGATTCCGCAGGAATCTTCCAAGACCCGCGACATCACCGGCGGTCTGCCACGGGTGGCCGATCTGTTCGAGGCGCGCAAGCCCAAAGAGCCGGCCATTCTCGCCGAGGCCACCGGCACCATCAGTTTTGGTGATGAAACCAAGGCCAAACAGCGGCTCATCATCACCACGCCTGAAGGTGAGAAGGTGGCAACCATGATTCCCAAATGGCGCCACATTGATGTTTTCGAGGGTGAGCAGGTGGAGAAAGGCGAAGTGATCGCCGAGGGCGAGCTCAACCCTCACGACATCCTGCGGCTGCGTGGCGTCACCGCCCTGGCGGAATACCTGGTGCAGGAGATCCAGGACGTCTACCGCCTGCAGGGGGTGAAGATCAATGACAAGCATATCGAAGTCATCATTCGCCAGATGCTGCGGCGGGTGGAGATCACGGACCCTGGCGACACCCGCTTCCTGCGTGGCGAACAGGTCTCCCGGGCGGCGGTTCTGGAAGAGAACGAAAAGATGGAGAAAGAGGACAAGATGCCGGCCAAGTGGGAGCCCCTGCTGCTTGGCATCACCAAGGCCTCCCTGGCCACCGAGTCCTTCATTTCCGCCGCCTCCTTCCAGGAGACCACCCGGGTGCTCACCGAAGCCTCGGTGCGTGGCGCCCGTGACGAGCTGGTGGGCTTGAAGGAGAACGTGGTTGTAGGACGTCTCATTCCCGCCGGCACCGGCCTGGCCTATCACGAAGAGCGCAAGCGCAAGCGTCATGAAAGCCTGCTGGCCGGCGAGGGCGCTGGCGTGGAGATGGCCGCCGAGGATGTGGAAGCGGTCATCAAGGAGGCATTAGAAAAAGAGGCTGCCGAAAGCGCGTCGGCCGAGGAGTGACGGCCATCCCGGGGTGGGATTGCGCTGCTCCGGGGTGATCCGTTGCTTGTTTCTTATATCGATCGAAAAAGGTGCTTGACAGCGCCGGCGGCGATCCATAGAATTTGCCGCCTTCGCAGAGGACTGGCTCCGGCCGGTCTCTCTTTTTCTGCGGCGGAAGCCGCATGGCGACAACAGGTTCTTCACGATGGCTTAATTGCCATCCTCTGTACGAATCACTTGGCGCTTCGGGGGAACGAAGCGTTTGGAGACGTTTTTTATGTCAACGATCAACCAGCTTGTACGCAAGCCGCGCAAACGCAAGGTAGAGAAGAGCAAGGTGCCCGCGCTGGAGGCCTGTCCTCAGAAGCGGGGTGTGTGCACCCGTGTTTACACCACCACGCCGAAGAAGCCCAACTCGGCGCTGCGGAAGGTGGCTCGTGTGCGCCTCACCAACGGCTACGAGGTCACCTCGTATATTGGTGGCGAGGGTCACAACCTTCAGGAGCACTCGGTGGTGTTGATTCGCGGCGGCCGGGTAAAAGACCTTCCCGGTGTGCGCTACCACGTGATCCGTGGTGCCCTGGATACCTCTGGCGTGGAGGCCCGCCGCCAGGGCCGTTCCAAGTACGGCGCCAAGCGTCCCAAAAAGTGATCGTTACCCCTTAAGGACTTCAGAGTAGACCGAAATGGCAAGAAGAAGAGTTGCGGCACGCCGCGAAATCCTGCCCGATCCCAAGTTTGGCAGCGAGACCCTGGCCAAATTCATCAACATGGTGATGAAGGATGGTAAGAAGTCGGTGGCTGAGCGCGTGCTTTACGGGGCGTTGGACCAGATCGCCGAGAAAAAGGGCGGCGATCCCTTGGAGGTGCTGGAGGCGGCGCTGGAGAACGTGCGTCCCCTGGTGGAGGTAAAGTCCCGCCGTGTCGGCGGCGCCACCTACCAGGTGCCGGTGGAGGTGCGCCCGGTGCGGCGCAACGCGCTGGCCATGCGCTGGCTCATCGAGGCGGCCCGCAAGCGCAGTGAAAAATCCATGGCTGCGCGCCTGGCGGGCGAGCTGATGGATGCCGCTGAGTCCCGTGGCGCGGCAGTGAAAAAGAAAGAGGACACCCACCGCATGGCGGAGGCCAACAAGGCCTTCTCTCACTATCGTTGGTGAGCGCTTCTCATCAAACAGGTTCTTTGACAATCTCGAACGACCAGGACGGAAAAAGACGTGGCACGCACGACTCCCATTGAACGCTACCGCAACGTCGGCATCATGGCCCATATCGACGCGGGCAAGACGACGACCACCGAGCGTATCCTTTATTACACCGGCGTCTCGCACAAAATCGGCGAGGTGCACGACGGCGCGGCCACCATGGACTGGATGGAGCAGGAGCAGGAGCGAGGCATCACCATCACCTCCGCCGCCACCACCTGTTTCTGGAACGGGATGGCCCGCAACTATCCCGAGCACCGCATCAACATCATCGACACCCCGGGTCACGTGGACTTCACCATCGAGGTGGAGCGCTCCCTGCGGGTGCTCGACGGGGCCGTGTTCGTGCTCTGCGCCGTGGGCGGTGTGGAGCCCCAGTCGGAGACGGTGTGGCGCCAGGCCAACCGCTACGGCGTGCCGCGCATGGCCTTCGTCAACAAGATGGACCGCATGGGTGCCAACTTCTACCGCGTGGTGGAGCAACTCAAGGAGCGCCTGGGCGCCAACGCGGTGCCGGTGCAGATTCCCGTTGGCGCGGAAGAGGGCTTCAGCGGCGTTATCGACCTTATCAAGATGAAGTCCATCATCTGGGCCGAGGAGAACATGGGGGTCGAGTTCCATTACGAAGAGATTCCCGATGATCTCAAGGAGACAGCGGAAGAGTGGCGCTCCCACATGGTGGAGGCCGCCGCCGAAGCCAATGACGAGATGATGGAGAAGTATCTTGAAGGCGAGGAGCTCACCGAGGAAGAGATCCTGGAAGGGTTGCGCATCCGCACCCTCAATCTGGAGATCACCCCGGTTACCTGTGGTTCCGCCTTCAAGAACAAAGGCGTGCAGGCCATGCTCGACAAGATCATCGAGCTGCTGCCGTCGCCCGTGGACATTCCGCCGGTGAAGGGCGAAACCGAAGATGGCGAAGAGGCCGAGCGCTTGGCTTCCGATGACGAGCCCTTCTCGGCGCTGGCGTTCAAGATCGCCACCGATCCCTTTGTCGGCACCCTCACCTTCTTCCGTGTCTATTCCGGCGTGGTGAAGGCGGGCGACACCGTTTACAACCCGGTGAAGGGCAAGAAGGAGCGGCTGGGGCGCATCCTTCAGATGCACGCCAACCACCGCGACGAAATCAAGGAGGTTCGCGCCGGCGACATCGCCGCCGCCGTGGGTCTCAAGGATGTCACCACTGGTGACACCCTTTGTGATCCCAAAAACATTATCGTTCTGGAGCGCATGGAGTTCCCGGAGCCGGTGATCTCGGTGGCGGTGGAGCCCAAGACCAAGGCCGACCAGGAGAAGATGGGTATCGCCCTGCAGAAGCTGGCGCAGGAAGACCCCTCCTTTCGCGTGCATACCGACGAAGAGTCGGGCCAGACCATCATCTCCGGCATGGGCGAGCTGCACCTCGACATCATCGTCGACCGCATGAAACGGGAGTTCAAGGTGGAGGCCAACGTGGGTGCGCCCCAGGTGGCCTACCGGGAGACCATCCGCAAGAAGGTGGAGGCCGAAGGCAAGTTCGTGCGCCAGACCGGTGGTCGCGGTCAGTACGGCCATGTCTGGTTGCGGCTGGAGCCGCTCACCGACTCCGAAGAGACCTACGAGTTCGTCAACGAGATTGTTGGTGGCGTGGTGCCGCGCGAGTACATCCCCGCTGTGGACAAAGGGGTGCAGGACGCCATGGAGAGCGGCGTACTGGCCGGCTACCCGGTGGTGGACGTGAAGGTGACCCTGTTCGACGGCTCCTACCACGAGGTGGACTCCTCCGAACAGGCCTTCCGCATCGCCGGCTCCATCGGCTTCAAGAATGGCGCCCAGCAGGCCGATCCTGTGCTCCTGGAGCCCATCATGAAGGTTGAAGTGGTCACCCCCGAGGAGTACATGGGCGATGTCATCGGCGACCTCAACAGCCGTCGCGGCATGGTCCAGGGCATGGAGGACGCGCCCACCGGCAAGATCATCCGAGCCGAGGTGCCCTTGGCTTCCATGTTCGGCTATGCCACCGACCTGCGTGGCGCCACCCAGGGGCGGGCCAACTACAGCATGGAGTTCTCCAAATATGCCGAAGTGCCGCAGAACATTGCGGAGCAGATCATCAACAAGTGACAACCCAGTTTCTTTGAAAAAGGTAAGCAACAGTGTCCAAGGAAAAATTTGAAAGAACCAAACCCCATGTAAACGTGGGCACCATCGGTCACGTTGACCACGGTAAGACCACGCTGACGGCGGCGATCACCACGG
>JALVUB010000062.1 GCA_027023915.1 Sedimenticola sp. | reverse complement strand
GTTGTCGATGAGGGCCGAAAGCTCGCGCAGCTCTTCTTGCTTCATCTTCAGCACCCTTCACTCAAGCAGGGGTTTCAGTTTTTTGTCGATGGCCTCGCGGGCCCTGAAAATGCGGGACCGCACCGTGCCGATGGGACACTCCATCGCCTGGGCGATCTCATCATAACTCATGCCCTCGAGTTCGCGCAGGGTAATAGCGGTACGCAAGTCCTCGGGCAGTTCCTCCACCGCCTGGCGGATGGTACGGGCGATCTCGTCCTTCAACAGCAGGCGCTCGGGCGTATCCACATCACGCAATTTTTGCCCGGTCTCCAACTGTTCCGCGGTATCCGCCTCCACGTCCTCCGCAGGCGGACGCCGACCCTTCGCGGCCAGATGGTTTTTTGCGGTGTTGATGGCGATGCGGTAAAGCCAAGTGTAGAAAGCGCTGTCTCCACGAAACTTGGGCAGCGCCCGATAGGCCTTGATAAAGGCTTCCTGGGTCACGTCGAAGACCTCGCTGCCGTCCCGCACATATCTCGATATCAGGTTGGCCACCTTTTGCTGATATTTGAGCACCAGCAGGTCGAACGCTTTTTTGTCTCCCCGCCTGACCCGCTCCACCAGCTCGAGATCGGCCTGGGCATCGTTGTTGCTCATGCCCGCCCCTCGGGCACGAAGGCCGCTCTACCGCTCACCTGCAAGTGGGACAATGTTATTGTTATAAAGTTCGCTTTCATGAATACTTTTGTTTTGTCGAGGCTCAATCGGACGCCTCTGATCGGATCACGATGCCATTATGTCAAAAAACACACACTATGATGTGCTGGTCCTGGGCAGCGGCGCGGCCGGTCTGAGCCTGGCCCTGCGCCTGCCGGCAGGTACCCGCATCGCCGTCGTTTCCAAGCGGGATCTGAAGGAAGGCAGCACCTATTATGCCCAGGGCGGCATCTCGGCGGTGCTGGACGAAAGCGGCGATTCACTGGAGTCCCACGTTCAGGATACCTTGCGCTCGGGTGCCGGCCTTTGCGATGAAGAAGTGGTAAAGCTGGTGGTGGAACGCGGGCCGGCCAATATCCGCTGGCTGCTCTCCCAAGGGGTGGAGTTCACCGCCACGCCGGCCACCGGCTCGTCCGGCTATCACCTCACGCGGGAGGGCGGCCACAGCCACCGCCGGGTGGTGCATGCCGCCGACGCCACTGGAAAAGTGGTGGAACTGAGCCTGGCAAGACAGGCGCGAAACCACCCCGATATCGACATCTACGAAAACCATATCGCCGTGGATCTTATCTGCACGCCGCGCGGCGATGGCAGTCAGCCACGGCGCTGCCTGGGCGCCTATCTGTTGGATCTCCGGGAGCAACGGGTGAAGAGCATCGGCGCGCGCTTCGTGGTACTGGCCACCGGGGGCGCCAACAAGGTCTATCTCTACACCAGCAACCCTGACGTATCCACTGGCGACGGCATTGCCATGGGCTGGCGCGCCGGCTGCCGGGTGGCCAACATGGAGTTCATCCAGTTTCACCCCACCTGTCTTTACCATCCCGAGGCCAAGTCCTTCCTTATCTCGGAGGCGGTGCGTGGCGAGGGCGGACGGCTGTTGCTGCCCAGCGGCGAACGTTTCATGACCCGCTATGACGAACGCGCCGAGTTGGCGCCACGCGACATCGTGGCGCGCGCCATCGACGCCGAGATGAAGCGGTTGGGCCTGGATTATGTCTATCTCGACATCAGCCACCGGGAGCCGGACTTCATCAAGTCCCACTTTCCCACCATCTACAACCGCTGCCTGGAGCTGGGCATCGACATTACCCGCGAACCCATGCCGGTAGTGCCGGCCGCCCACTACACCTGCGGCGGCATCCTCGCCGATCGCCGGGCGCGCACCGACGTGGAACGGCTCTATGCAGTGGGGGAAACCGCCTACACCGGCCTGCATGGCGCCAACCGGATGGCCAGCAATTCCCTGCTGGAATGTCTGGTATTCGGCGAATTGGCGGCCCGGGACATGGCCGAACAGATCGAAAAGGCGCGCGCCGAGCCGCTGCCGGAGTTGCCTGCCTGGGACGAGAGCCGGGTGACCGATTCCGACGAAGAGGTGGTGGTTTCTCACAACTGGGACGAGTTGCGACGCTTCATGTGGGACTACATGGGCATCGTGCGCAGCAACAAGCGGCTGGCCCGCGCCCAGCGGCGCATCAATCTGCTGCAACACGAAATCCGCGAGTATTACAGCAATTTCAGGGTGAGCAACGACCTGCTGGAACTGCGCAATCTGGCGGACGTGGCGGAACTCATCATCCAGTCGGCCATCCGCCGCCGGGAGAGCCGGGGGCTGCACTACAACAAGGATTTTCCCTGGCGCGACGAAAGTCAGCGGCGCCCGACGGTGCTCATTCCCGAAGCCTACGTACCCAAGGCGACCGACAATTCGTAAGTCGGTCGCCTTGGGTACGTAGGCTTCGGG
>JALVUB010000061.1 GCA_027023915.1 Sedimenticola sp. | reverse complement strand
CTTTGCCAGGCGCTGCGCGAAGTGGCGGATCGCCATCTTTCCGAAGTGCGCAGCCTGGTTGCCAACTACCTTGAGGTGAAGGATGAGCTGGAGCCGGTTCCTCCCGCGGAACTCATCAAGCGGGTGGAAGAGGGGACGGTGACCGTCATAGACGTGCGGCCTCCAGAAGAGTACGCAGCCGGTCATTTGCCTGGCGCCATCAATATGCCCCTGTCCGAGCTGGAACAGCGGCTCGATGAACTGGACCCCACTCGCGAAGTGGTGGCCTACTGCCGGGGGCCTCACTGTGTTTTGGCGTTCGATGCCGTTTCCCTGTTGCGCGACCGGGGTATGAATGCCAGCCGTCTTGATGGTGGATTGCCGGAGTGGCGACAGTTGGGATTGCCGGTACATGCCATCTGAATCGGTTCGTTCCAGGGCCGGATTGCTGCTTCTTGTTTCGTGTCTGGCCGGTTCCGCGCGCGCCGGGGTAAGCATGGAGGTTGGGCCAAATACCGGCCTGAAAAGCTGGACCTGGCGTCACGACGGTGTATCTCTGAAACTGGTGCAGCGGCTTCCCGATCAGACGCGCGCCTATCTTCTCGCGCGTGGCTTTTCCCGCGAGGCGGCAGACATGGTGGCGCGAAACTGTTTGTTCGGCTCCATGTTCCGAAATGACGGCGACCAGCCGCTCGATTTCGATCTGGACGACTGGCAGGTATTGCATGAGGGCGAGGTGGGCCGGTTGGTGACGCGCCAGCGTTGGAAGGAACGCCTTTCTTCCATGTCGGTCTCAAAGGCAGGTCGCATCGCCTTCAACTGGTCATTGCTTCCGCCCAGGCAGCATTTCGAGCCGGGCGACTACAACTGGGGCATGACCAGCTACGGCCTGCCGCCGGGCAGCCGGTTCGACCTGGAACTGCGCATCACCCTAGGCGGCAAGCCACTGGTTGCGCGTATTCCCGGGATGGAATGCGCGCCGGAAAAACTGCCGGAGAAAGAAAAATGAAAAAAATCTTCTTTCTGTTGTTGCTGCTGGTTATTTTCCTGCCGGCGGCGGCCATTGAGCCGGGCCGGGGGCTTACCGAGGTGCCCGGGCATCCCCAGGCGCCCGCCTTCACCCTGAAAGACCTGGATGACGAGACCCACAAGCTGGCGGACTATCGCGGCAAGGTGCTCATTGTCAACTTCTGGGCCACCTGGTGTCCGCCCTGCCGCGCCGAAATGCCTTCCATGGAAAGGGCCTGGAAAAAGATAAAGGGTGAAGGCATCGTCATTCTGGGAATCAATGTGGGTGAGGACGTTGACACCGTTTTCCCCTTCACCGGCGATTATCCGGTCACCTTCCCTTTGCTGCTGGATCAGGAGTCGGCAGTGGAAGGCCCATGGGGGGTGATCGGGTTGCCCACCACCTTCGTGGTGGACCCCCATGGGCGCATCGTCTATCGCGCCGTCGGCGCCCGAGAATGGGATGATCCCGAACTGCTCGCCAAGGTGCGGGCGCTCAAAAAGAAGAAGTCCGACTGAACCAGGTTACTCTTCCGGTGCCCGCTTGCGACCGTTCCACATGGCGGCCACCAGGTTTTCATGGTGCAGCAGTCCCGACCAGATCACGCCGGCCACGTGAAGCCCCACAAGCAGCAGGGTGAAGTTGGCGAAAAATTCATGCACCTCCTTGACCGCCTTCACCAGCCATTTGGGCGTGTCGCAAAACCAGAAGGAGAGGGGGCCGACACAATCCCCGCCGCCATAGATGACCAACCCGGTGGTGACGGTGCAGGCAAGGGAGATCAACAGCGCGATCACCATGGCGCCGCCGGCGGGATTGTGCCCGATGTAGCGGCGCGCCTTTCCTCTTAGTTCATCCTTCAAATAGGCAAGCGCTTCGCCCGGCGGGCGGACGAAATCTGAAAACCGCGCGTGTCGCGTGCCGATAAAACCCCAGACGAGGCGAAACACCACCAGCCCGCCAACGGTGTAGCCGGCCAGCACGTGCAGCGAAAGAAAATCGTCCTCGGTGATATAGGCGATAAAGAAGGCGGCCACCAGGACCCAGTGGAAGATCCTTACCGCCGGGTCCCAAACCTTGATTTCAGACATGATTGCCTTCCTGGTCTGCTCACTGGATGACAAGATGGCCATCCTTAACCGGGATGCGGTCGCCCGGTTTTTTGCTCATGCGGACAGTGCCCACCTTGCCGTTCAGGCTGTATTTCACGTCGTAGCCCACTACCTTCTCCTTGGTGTCGGTTACCGTTTTGCACTGTTTCTCGACTGTCGGTTGAGTGTTCTTCTTCTGGTGATTGCCCTGAATTTTTCGGCCCATGAGGGCGCCGCCCACGGCCCCGGCGGCGGTGGCGAGATCCCTGCCGGTTCCGCCACCCACCTGGTTACCCAACACGCCGCCCACAACGGCGCCGGCCACGGTACCCAGAATTTTGTTTTTGTCTTGCGCGGGCGCGGGTTGTTGCACCACCACGTCCTTGCACACTTGGCGGGGCGTTTTGACAACTTCTTTGATCTCCACCACGCTCAACACTTGTGCATATTGGGGCTGGGTTTGCCGGACAGTGGCGGCTTGCTGTTGTTGCGCTGGTGCCGCTTCCTTGTTGTTGGTGACATTTCCCGAACGATCACAACCGGAGATCAGTAGGACCAGTACAGTGGCAAAGGCAACCAAGGTGGTTTTTGTGTTCATCTCGTCGTGCTCCATGGACGAAGTGACAGACTGTTACATAGTACCAAAGACCACCGTGATAAAGGCCATTTCCGGCTGTATCGGAATATGATATGTCGCAAGATTGCATGTCACGAATTAATCAAAGGCTTCAAGAGCATGTCCACGCAACTGGGACAGTTCCGTCAGGGCTCCGCGACTGATATTGAGGCGTTGCTTGAGGATATTTCCGGTCCCGGATGGGATGGGCGGTATGTACAGATGAGCAGCGGGCCGCTCAATTCCTGGTATGCCATGGTCGATCTGCCGGAGATATCCATACATTGGTATCGGCATGGAGCAGCCATTCATGCCCAGGAGAGTCATTCCCATTCAGCGGTTTTTTTCACCTTTGTAATCGATGCCGCCGATTATCCTCGCTGGCATGGGCGGATGTTCGATGAAGACATGGCACTGATGTTTTTCCCGGGTCAGGAGCAGGACTATTTAACGCCCAGGAGAATGCGTTCCCTTGGACTCATGATCCAGAAATCGCTGATCGAGCGCATGGGATGGGAATTCAATGAACATGCCTGCCTGCGTCAGGATCGCAGGAAGCTGATCGCCTTGAAAAACTGGTGTCAGCGATTTTCTCGGCGGGCGTTTCGTCTAGGGCCGGATTCAAGAGAGTACCTGGAAGTGGCGCAGGAGCGCCTGGCCATCCTTCTCGATGATGTTCTCAAACCCTGGCTTTCGGGTGACAAGAAGCCGGAATCGCGTATCGTGTTGCCAGCCAGATCCTACCCTATCGTTCGCAGGGGAATCGAACTCATCGAAGAGTGGCCGGCTGGTGAAAAGCTGGACATCGGCATTTTGGCGCGCGAAATACCGGCACACAGAAGAACATTGCACCGGGCATTCCAGGATCATCTTGGCATGGGGCCATATGAGTACTACCTCATTTCCCGCCTCCATGTTTTCCGCGCCTTGGTTGCCGGAAAAAAATATCGACCCGGCCTTATCACAGAGGCGGCAACAAAAGCAGGTTTCACGCATATGGGCCGGTTTTCCGGGCAGTATTACAAGCACTTCTCGGAAAAACCGCGAGATACGCTCAGACGATGGGCCGGGATACCGGGCGGGGCGGATACGGATTGAGCCGGTCCTTTTTCCGAATTCAAATTTTCTGGTGAAGACCGGGAAATTGTCACAATCTGGATATACAGGAAGCTGCTCTTTTTCATACAGTCATTGCAGCTGGCATGGAGGTCTGTATGGATTCCAGTAATAAAGCCACCTTATGAGCTTTACCAGAGCACGCCGCGTCGTAAACGCGGTTTGCGGTCGCTCAATAATCAATCGCCAGCGCGATCGGTTTTGCCGGCATTTTCCATACCAATCATAGCGGAACCTCTGATTTAATCCATGAACTCGCATCTTGTCCCCGTCCGGTCCGATTACTGCGTTGAAGTTCTTGCCTTGCTATTGGTTGCGAACTTCGCCTTGTACTCGAACCGGAGGAGAACAATCTGCTTCGTCCAGGATTAAATCAGAGGTTCCCAGGAGGGGAAACATCATGTCTATCAATACGAAATTTGGTGGGTCGGGTTGCTCGAGGCCAGCGAGAGTGATCGCGCTTCTGTTCCTTGTGCTGCTTGTCCCGTACCTGTTTGCTGGCTCGGCGTTGGCTTCGGGTCAGGGTGGCGAAAAACAGAAAATCGACGCTTCAGATCCAACCCGCATCGTTACCTTCATCGGACTTGGTCCGAAGTACACGCAGTATGTGGATGGCAGCAATGTGAAGGAGCTACAGTTTTCGCTCTCCATGGGGCTCGGTGTAAAGGACATGATCTCGGTTGAAGGGGGTTATGGCTACCAGAGCGCCACCAGGCAATATGGTTGGACGAACATCGATATTCGCCACTTTCACCTGTTCCGGATGGATAAGGTTGACAAAGGGTATCGAGGCTGGGGCAGCTCATTTCAGCTCAACATCGCCGGTTCTCTGCCCGGTACCGATGGCCAGAATCTGCTGGGCCTTGGCGGTTCTCCCGCCTTTGCGCTGGGTAACGGCATGGACATCTATCCCATCGTCATGGTGATGAACAGTTGGGACAAACATTTCGGTCACTACAACGGCGGTGGGCTCAACTTCTCGCCCTTGTTGAGCATCAAAATGGATTACTGGGATGGCGCCTTTATCAACATCTGGCCGCAATACACCCGGTATTTTTGGGGTGATCTCGGAAAGCTGGATGCTGGTGGCGGGCAGCTTCGACTGGTTACGGGCGGCAAGATCACTCCCACGCTGCTCTGGCGGCTACTGGCTTTTTATCCGTTCGACAAGAATCTGCGCGGCTACAGCCATAACGGAGGTTTCGATCCCCGTGGCCGACAGGCCTATCTGTTTCGTATCGAGCAATATTTTTAAGGGACTGCCATCATGAAACACTTGTTTTATGCACTGCTGATGCTGGTAAGCTCCGTCGCGACGGCTGGCGGCGCATCCGTGAAGGTGTACACCAACGGCACCATTCTCACCATGAACGACGCCATGCCGCGGGCGGAGGCGGTAGCGGTCAAGGACGGCAGAATCCTCGCGGTTGGGGGCAGAAGCGAGGTGCTGAAAAAAGCCGGTGACAATGCGGAGACCATCGATCTTCATGGTCATACCCTGATGCCGGGCTTCATCGACAGCCACAGTCACGTGAGTCTCACCGGGGGTACGCTCGCCTTCGCCAACATGAGCCCCAAACCGGCGGGCCCCATCGGCAGCATCGAAGACATCAAGGCCGAATTCCGGCGCTGGATGAAGGAGCATCCTCTCAAAGCGGGTGAACCGCTGGTGGGCATGGGCTATGACCACAGCCAGCTCAGGGAGCAGCGTCATCCCACCCGGCGTGACCTGGACGAGATCAGCAAGGACATCCCCATCGTCCTGATCCATTTCTCGGGTCACCAGGCGGTGCTCAACTCCAAGGCCCTGGAGATGGTCGGCTACGATGCAAGCACCCCCGATCCCGAGGGTGGCAGGATTCTCCGCGAGGCCGACGGCAAGACACCAAACGGCATCGTGCAGGAAACCGCCTGGATTCCCATCAAGCTCAAGGTGTTCGCCGCCACCTATGAGCAGAAGAAGGAGCGCCTGGAGAAGGCCCTGGCGCTCTACATGGCCCACGGTTTCACCACCGCCCAGGATGCGGCCATCACCGATCAGGAGATGATCGATGCCTACCGCCACCTGGGCCGCGACGGTGATCTGAAGATTGACGTTGTCGGCATGCCCTACGAGAAGTTCGCCGACAAGCTGCTGGCCAATTACGACCGGGACAGGCATTACAGGAACCACTTCCGCCTGGGCGGCGTCAAGCTGGTCCTGGATGGGGGTTCGCCGGGCCGTTCCGCCTACCTGCGCGAGCCCTACTACAGGCAGCACAAAGGTGAAAAGGACTTTCGCGGCGTGCCCTTTTTTCCCAATCAGGCGGATGTGGACGAAAGGGTGAGCCATTTCTATCAGAAGGGTTGGCAGACCTTCATCCATGCTCTGGGGGATGCCGCCGTGGACCAGGCGCTGCACGCCATTGAGGTGGCCGAGAAGAAGTACCCGGGCAAGGAGCGCCGCACCCAGCTGATCCACCTTCAGCTCTTCCATCCCGAGCAGATGGACAAGGCGAAAGCGCTGGGTGTCACCGCCACTTTCCAGACCACCCATGTCTATTATTTTGGCGATTTCCACCGCAAGGAGACCTTCGGCCCCGAGCGGGCCGAGAAGATCTGCCCGGCCCAAACCGCCTGGAAGAAAGGCCTGAGTGTGACCATCCATCACGACTCGCCCATTCATCCCCCGGACCAGCTCATGCTGATCTGGATCGCGGTCAACCGCGTCACCCGCAGCGGCAGGGTGCTGGGGCCGGATGAGCGCCTGACGGTGATGCAGGCGCTCAAGGCCAGCACCATCAACGCAGCCTACCAACTGTTCGAAGAGAAGGAGAAGGGCAGCATCGAGCCGGGCAAGCTGGCCGACTTCGTGGTGCTGTCGGACAACCCGCTGACCGTCGATCCGATGAAGATCAAGGAGATCAAGGTGCTGGAAACCATCAAGGAAGGCAACAGCGTCTATTCAGCCAGCCAGGGCTGATGCCCGCTTTGCACATTGATATGAGGAAAGAGCAATGACTGACAAGGATCATGAACACCGTCATGGCGAAGGCTGCGGCTGCCGTCCCGATTTCTTCACCCGCATGATCGACAATGCGGCGGTGGAGCTTTCCCGGAGACGCTTTCTCAAGGGGGCCGGCGCGCTGGGCGGAATCCTGGCCTTCGCCCCCCTTGGCAGTGACCTGCTGGCCGCGCCCCATGAGCCGCCGAAGGACGCCAAGGCGGACGCAATCTACTACGGCGGCACCATCATCACCATGCGCTCCGAACAGGAGCGTGTGGAAGCCCTGGCCGTGCACCAGGGCCATATCCTGGCAACCGGCACCCGCGGGGAGATGGAGGCGTTCCGGTCGAAAGAGACCCGGCTGATCGATCTCAAGGGCAAGACACTGATGCCGGGGTTCTACGACCCTCACTCCCATGTGAGTGTCCAGTCTCTCAAGTTCGCCACCGCCAATCTCGATCCCAAGCCCATCGGCAAGGCGGGCTCGATCACGGACATACAGAACATCCTGCGCGACTACATCGGCAAGCACCAGGTAAAACCGGGCGACTGGGTGATCGGCTGGGGCTATGACGACACCGCCATCGAGGAGAAGCGCCACCCCACGCGCGACGATCTCGACAAGGTCTCCACCGAGCACCCCATATTGATCGTCCATATTTCCGCACACTTGGCGGCCTACAACTCAAAGGCGCTGGAGGTGCTCGGCATCGACGCCAACACCAAGGATCCCAAGGGCGGCAAGATCCAGCGCCGGCCCAATTCCAACGAACCCAATGGGGTGCTCGAGGAATTCGCCTGGCTGCAGACCCTCGAGCATGTCCCCATGCCCAGCGCCGAGGAGACCATGGATCTGTTCGAGGAGGGGATGAAGCGCTACGCGGCGGCGGGGATCACCACGGCACAGGATGCCGCGACCCTGCCTGGTACCTGGGAACTGCTCACCCAGATGCACAAGGACGGGCGCATGCCCATCGACGTGGTGACCTGGCCGGTATTCAAGTCGGTCGACGAGGCTACCTTCGAGCGTGTCGTGAAACAGAAGCGCAAGCCGGCCAGGGTGATGATCGGGGGCATCAAACTGATGCTGGATGGCTCAATCCAGGGCTATACCGCCTATCTGACCAAGCCGTACCATGTGCAGCCGCCTGGCGCCACGGTGGTGGGCGACAAGTGTGACGCCGAAGAGGCGGAGTGTCTTTTTGTCGACAAACAGGTAACGAAAAAGGTCAAGGAGGTCATTCCGGAGAAGCACGGGCACCGGGGCTACTCGAACATGACCGCCGAGCAGGTCAAGGAGTGGGTGGCCCGCTGTGATGCGCACGATATCCAGATCCAGGCACATACCAACGGCGATGCCGCCACCGACATGCTGCTGGATGCGATCAAGGCGGTCAGGGGCGGGCAGCCGAAAAAGGATTTGCGCACCACTATCATCCATGCGCAGATGATGCGTGACGATCAGCTCGAGGATGCCGCGAAATACGGCCTTACTCCCTCCTTCTTCCCGATCCATGTTTACTACTGGGGCGACCGCCACCGAGACATCTTCCTCGGGCCGGAGCGTGCGGCACGCATCGACCCGTCACGCTCGGCCCTCGATCGTGGCCTGAAGGTGACGCTGCATCACGATGCCCCGGTGGCGGGCATCGACATGCTCACGGTCGCCTGGTCGGCGATCAACCGGATCACCTCCAGCGGCAAGCCCCTGGGGTCGCAGGAACGCATCTCGCCCTATGAGGCGTTCCGCGCCATTACCATCGACGCGGCCTGGCAGAACTTCGAGGAGGATCGCAAGGGTACCCTGGAGAAGGGCAAGCTGGCCGATATGGTGGTTCTCGATGCCGACCCTCTCCGCATCGATCCCATGAAGATCAGGGACATCAAGGTGCTTGAGACGATAAAGGAAGGGATCAGTGTTTATCGATACGAGGGGTAGATAGGAATGAAACATCCAGTCTTTCAGACAGCGTCAATCCTTCTGATGTTACTTTGGGCGGGCGTGGTCAACGCATCTGTCACAAAGGTGATGACCACTGTCCCGCCCAAGGCCGAAGAGCAGGTCACCTACAAGAACTACCGTACCTGGCCCTATTCGACCTGGGCCTTCCGCAACATCGGCGCGCCCCTTCATATGGTGATGGTGCCAAGAGCAGGGGACATCTACCGTTATCCGGAAAAGCCCAATCCGGCCATTGGCGGGATCGAGGTAAAGGACGCCGAGGGGAAAAGCCGCACGGTCGATCAGATTCTTGCGGAAAATCATGCCGACGGTTTCCTGGTGCTGAAGGACGGCGCGATCGTCTATGAAAAATATTTCAATGGCTTGTCGAGGGATTACAGCCATATCTGGTTCTCGGCGACCAAATCGCTCACCAGTTCCGCGTTTGGCATCCTGGTGGCGCAGGGCAAGGTGAAGCTGGAGGATTCGCCGGCAAAATACATACCGGAGCTGAAGGGAACCGCGTATGAAAGGGTCACCATACAAAATGTGCTCAACCACAGTACCGGCACGCTGCCAAAGGAGAATTACACGGACCCCGACTCGGACTTCGTAAAGTATTATGGTCCCGCGCTGGGGCTGGCGTTTTTCCCAGGCGCCCAGGATGTTCAGCCTGGATCGACGCAGGTATATGGCATTCATGATTTTGTTGCCAGATTCGTCAAGCCGGACCCTGGTGTAAAGCCTGGCGAGGCGTTCGATTACAACTCGCCCAACACCGATATGCTGGGCTGGTTGGTTGCCCGCGTTTCCGGCATGCCCGTCGATCGTTTCGTGCGCGAGAACATCTGGGCAAAGCTGGAGACCGAGCATGACGCGTCCTGGGTGGTTGACCGCGCCTACATGGTGACAGCGGGAGGTGGCTTCGTTTCCACCCTGCGCGATGCCGCCCGGTTCGGTGACTTGATTCTGCACAGGGGAAGCTTCCGGGGAAAACAGATACTGCCTGCCAAATGGATCGACCAGACGCTGGAGATCAGCGACAAGGACAGGCGGAAAATGCGCAAGAATCCGAAATACCGGTCCACGCCCTATGTCGCCTACAGGAACATGTGGTGGGTTCTCGATGAGAAGAAGGGCGAATACATGGCCGTGGGTATTCATGGCCAGGTGATCTACATCAATCGCGCCGCCAACCTGGTCGTGGCCATGTTCTCGTCGCAACCGGGCGCGGCGGCGCCTGGCAACAAGCATTTCTGGTCGAAGATCAGCGCCATTCGGGCCATTGCGGGCAAGATATAGGCGCCTTCAAACGGGACATCCGCCGCCATGGATGGCGCGACAAAAAAACCGCCGGACGGCGGTTTTTTAACTGGTGGGCGATGCTGGGTTCGAACCAGCGACCCCTGCCGTGTGAAGACAGTGCTCTCCCACTGAGCTAATCGCCCTGTTTTGGGTGGGCGGGCAGTTTCACTTTCTTTCAGCCTTCTGTCAAGGGCAAAATGGCGCTTTCATCCGGGATTGACGGGATGGGGATGGAGCGTCAAGACGAAAGGTTCATGCAGCAGGCGCTGGCGCTGGCCCGCCGCGCCGAGGCGGAAGGCGAGGTGCCCGTGGGCGCGCTGGTGGTGCTCGAGGGAGAGATCATGGGGGAGGGGTGGAACAGGCCCATCGGCGGGCAGGACCCCACCGCCCACGCCGAGATCGTGGCGTTGCGCGACGCGGCGCGGCGGCTGGGCAACTACCGGCTTCCCGGCACCACCCTCTACGTCACCCTGGAACCCTGTCCCATGTGCGCCGGCGCCATCATTCATGCGCGGGTGGCTCGGGTGGTGTATGGCGCTTCGGACCCGCGCATGAAT
>JALVUB010000060.1 GCA_027023915.1 Sedimenticola sp. | reverse complement strand
GATCTGGCCCCTGGAGTCGGGGGTGGTGTCGGCGGTATCGGTCAAAGTGGGCCAGCAGGTGACCAGGGGCGCGCTGCTGTTCAAGCTGGATGACAGCGACCTGCTGACCCGGCTGCCCCGGCTCCGGGCGGCGGTGGAGGAAGCACGCGCCGATGTGGCGTCCAAGCGGCACGATCTCGACTATGTGGCCCGTCTGCACAAAGGCGATTCCGGCTATGTGAGCAAGAAAAGATTCACCGACGCCCAGGACGCCCTGGCGCTGGCCCTGGCCCGGCTCAAACGCGCCGAGGCCGAGCTGGAATCCCTGCAACGGCAACGCGAGCGGCGGCTGGTGCGCGCTCCCGCCGATGGGCGCGTGCTGCGCTTCGACCTCCAACCCGGCGACTACGCGGAAGCCAGCCAGACCGCGCCGGAACGGGTGATTCTGGCCACCGGGCCGTTGCAACTGCGCGGGCAGATCAACCAGTTCGACGCCTGGCGCTTCGATCCCGCCGCCGCGGCCGTGGCCTGGCTGCCGGACCACCCCGACAAACGGCTACAACTCCGCTTCGACCATGTAGAGCCCTACATCGTGCCCAAAACGGCGCTCACCGGCAGTCCCACCGAACGCACCGATACCCGCGTGCTGGTGGTGGTCTATGACCTGGCGGGCCGGCCGGATATGCCGGTCTATGCGGGCGAACAATTCGACCTTTTCATAGAGGCCAAATGAGCATGGGCTTCGTCGCCATCGAAATGCTGTGGGGCGACCGCGCCAAGTTCACCGGACTGGTGGCGGGCATCAGCTTCACCGCTTTTCTCATCACCCTGGGGATGGCCTATTTTGCCGGATTCATGACCCGCGGCTTTGCGCTGATCTCGGAAAATCCCTCCGCCGACGTCTGGGTGATGGATCCCGCCGTGGAGAGCACCGAAAGCACCATCGACATGGCCGACAGCGCGCTCAAGCGGGTGCAGAGCGTGGCGGGGGTGCGGGTGGCGGTGCCCCTTTCCCTCAGCGACATCAAGGCGCGCCTGCCCAATGGCCGCTTCCAGGATTTTCAGCTCATCGGCGTGGACAGCGCCTCCCTGGCGGGCGCGCCCCGCCTCGACGGGCGCCCCCCCGTGGCCCTGCGGGTGCCCGACAGCGCCGTGGTGGATGCCGGCGGCACCCGGGGGAAACTGGAGACCCCCTTGCGCGCCATCGACCGCTGGCCGGCGGACGGCGCTCATCTGCAGGCGCCCACCCGAATATTGGGGGCGGGAGACATTCTGCTGGTGAACGACATCCGTCTGCGCATCGTCGGGCGCTCCCAGGTCATACCCCGCTTTCCGCCCCGCCCCCTGCTGTACGCCACCTACGAAACCGCCGTCCACCTCCACGCCTCCGAGCCGCGCCACACCACTTTCGTGCTGGTCTCGGTGCAACCCGGCGAGGACGTGGCGACGGTGGCGCGGCGCATCGAACGGCGTACCGGCCTGCGGGCACGCACCGCGGAGCAGTTCAAGATGGACACTGTCCGCTGGTTCCTGATCAATTCGGAAGACGTGGGCGACATGGGCACCATGGTGGGGCTGGCCATGATCGTGGGCTTTGGCGCCACCGGCATTCTGCTCTATCTCTTCACCTACGAGGCCCTGCGCCAGTACGCCCTGCTCAAGGCCATCGGCGCCTCGCGCCGGCAACTGCTGACCATGATCTTTGTGCAGGCCGGCACCAGCGCCGCCATCGGCAGCGGCCTGGGCATCGGCGCCTGCGCTCTCACCGGCAAGATGATCCAGTTGCTGGGGTTGGGTTACCCCTTCCGTCTGGTGTGGTTCGGCCCGACACTGGCCCTGGCGGGCGTGCTGCTGGTGAGCCTCACCGCCGCCCTCATCAGCGCCCTGCCGGTGATGCGGCTGGAACCGGCTTCGGTGCTCTCCAGACCATGGTAGTGTGGAAATAACCACAGAGACACAGAGGACACAGAGAATTCAACCGTAGGAGGCGCGCGTCCCCGCGCCGAATGGCGAAGGCATTTCAGCCCTCACGGGTTCGCGGCGGGGACGCCGCTGCTACATGATGTTTTCCATGATTTGGGGTGAACCCGGGGCTCAAGGAAGTTAGAAAGTGACTCACAGGTATGATTACCTTGTTATCGGCCAGGGTCTTGCCGGCAGCCTGCTGGCCCGGCGGCTGATCCAGCGTGGCCGGCGGGTGCTGGTGCTGGACGACGGCCACCGCACCGCCGCCTCCAGGGTGGCCGCCGGCCTGGTCAACCCGCTGGCCGGCATGCGCTTCAACCACTCGCCCCACATCGGCCGGTGGCTGGAGGCCCTGGCCCGGCTCCACGACGAACTGGCGCGGGAAGCGGGCCGGCGTTTTTTTCACCCCCAGCCCATGGCGCGGCTGTTCCGCCCCCCCCAACAGCCCCGCTTCTCCGAGCGCAACCGCGCCCGGCCCCGCCGCGCGCGGCTGCTCCGCAACCGCTTCGG
>JALVUB010000059.1 GCA_027023915.1 Sedimenticola sp. | reverse complement strand
CGCCGGCAGTGGCAAAAGCTATCCCGGCCATGGCCCTTTTTTCCCGGCGCGGGCGTAAAGCCCCTCCGCCGCCCGTCACGGAGGAGCCCGGCGATCATCTGCTGGGCTCCCCCGCTTTCGGGCAACTGATAGAAACCCTGGAAAAAGACCCTGATCGCAAATACCAGATTCTCGATCTGGCCCCCGCCTCGGGGAACCATGTGGCCTTCTTTTCACGCTTCCGCTGCCGCTTTCACGTGGGTGACCTGGAAGACAGCCTGGATCAGTGGTCGTCCGACGACGAAGAGGAGCCGCCGCCAGACCCCAGCCTGCTGCTGCCACTGGAGAAAGGAACAGCGTTCGACCTGGTGCTGCTGTGGGATCTGCTCAACTATCTTGATGAAGAGGGCATCGCCCGGCTGGGTGAACATCTGCGGGGCTACTGCGCCAAGGACGCCTGGCTGCACGCCTTCATCCACACCCGCGCCACCATGCCGGCCCAACCCGTCCGTTTCGATCTGCTGGAACCCGGCCAGATGAGATGGCACCCGGTTGACGAAACCATCACCGCGCCCCGCTACGCCCAGCGAGTTCTGGAACGGCTGCTGCCGGGCTTTGGCGACTGGAAATCGCGGCTGCTGCAAAACGGCCTGCAGGAGTATCTCTTCAGGGCGCGCTGAGGCTTTCTCCGGCAATGCGGCGGGCTGTTTCCCTCGCCTCTTCCAGGGAGGGTGACGGCTTGCTCCCGGACGGCTCTTCCTTGTGGAGATATATGGTCTGGGTGGGAAAGGCGAACTCCACCCCCAGCTCCTCGGCCAACCGCAGGGCATCGAGCAGAAAACGGTGCCGCTCGCGCAGCTCGGTGGTCCAGTCGGGCGTCTCCCAGAACACATAAATGAGAATTTCCAGCGCGCTGGCACCCAGGTCGTTGAACCAAATCTGGAAATAGTCCTTGCGCATGTAGGGGTGCTGGCGCACGATTTCACGAAGCCCCTCGCAAAAGGCCTCGATCTTCTCCGGTGGGGTGTCATAGGTGACACCAAACTTCTGCTTGTAACGCCGGTAGCGGCGCGCCCCCATGTTGTCCACCTCGGCGGTAATGAAACGGGAGTTGGGAATGGTCACCAGGGAGTTGTAAAAGGTGCGGATTCTGGTGCTGCGAAAGCCCATGTCCTCCACCGAACCCTCGATGTCGCCGACGATGATCCAGTCCCCCACGGTAAAGGTTCGGTCCATGAGCACGGTTAGGGAACCGAAAAAGTTCTGCACCAGATCCTTGGCGGCCAGGGCAAAAGCCAGGCCGCCGATGCCAAGGCCGGCAAGCAGGCCGGTGATGTCGATATTGAGGTTGTTGGCGACGAAGATGGCGCCGCCGGCGGCGATGAAGATCTTGAGGGTGCGCGCCACCAGCGGCACCAGCACATCGTCCACCCGGTTGTCGGTGGCCTCGGCCTTGAGGGTAAGGAGCGCAGAAACCACGTCCACGAGCCGCCAGGCGGTCCAGACCACGCCGATGCTGGCCAGCAACTTTACCGCCACCAGCAACACCAGCAGCACCGTTTCTGGCAAGCCCAGGAAGAGAATGCCCAACCACCAGATGAGCGCCATGAGCATCAGCCCCAGGGGACGCAACCTGGTATCGGCGTCGCCAATGCGGCGTTCCACCTGAGGATAGCGCCGCAACCAGTGGCGCATAAAGGCACGGCTGAAAAGCTGAGCCAGCCGGTCGGCCACCACCCCTACCGCGATGATTATCAACAGCGCCAGCCACTGCCAGTTTTGCAGAATGAAGGCACGTTTCACCAACCACGCCGGCAGATGCTGTTGCAGGCGGATGTGCAATGGCAGCCAGCGGCTGTTGTCGTCCCCCGTCACCTGACGGGCGCGATTGGCCACTTCCTGGAGAATGGCGGGCAGCGCATCCATGGTCTCCCGGTCGAAGAGCCAGCGTCCGTCATCCATGCGGCGGATACGCACTTCGCCATTCCGGTAACGGGCAAACATCCAGGGATCGCCCTCTTTCCTGTCCGGCACGCGTTCCAGATCCACCGCGCGGGTGCGATCCAGTACCTCCAGCAGCGACCAGGCAAGATCCTCACCCCGCTCCTTGCGCACAAGTGGATTGACACCAGAGAGATCGAGGGTTTTCACCGCGTCTTCCATCCGTTCCTGCTTGCCCCGTTTGATGTCGTTCATGGCGTGCAGGAAGGTGGCCATGGTGGCGCGCGGACTTTGCAACGCCTCGGGCACCTGGGGTGGTTGTTTGGTCTCCGCCCCCTCGCTGGCGGAATCGGCCATGGAGGCACCGATGAACAACAACAGCAATGAGCAGAAAGCGACTATTTTTTTCATGGTTTCCGTGGTTCAGTAATGGGGTGGTACTTCATCTTCCGGCGAGCTGTCGGGCTGTTTTCGTTCCAGCTCCTGAAGGCGCCCGTGCAACCGGTCCACAACCTCCTCCAAAGCCTTCACCCGGCGCTCCTGGCGCA
>JALVUB010000058.1 GCA_027023915.1 Sedimenticola sp. | reverse complement strand
GCTTGATTCGGGTAATCATAGTAGAGTGGGACAAACCCCGTCAAGCGCATCGCCCCTTCTTTTTTGCCAAATCGGTCAAATTGGCAAAAAGCGGGGTCGTGGTAAGATCGGCGCGCTCTGTTTTTGGGAACCTTCGAGTCAATCATCAGGGTTCGCCCTGCTTCAAAGTCAGTCGCCTGCGCGATCGATTTTGCCGGCACTCTCCGGTACCGGTGGAAGGTCTGATTTTTTCATGCCTTCCTTCTGCTCGAAAACCAAACTTAAATTCACTGGATGAGATGAGCGACGACCACCCATTTTTTCGCAATCACTACTGGATGCTTGGTCTGGTGGCGGTTGCCGCATGGAGCCTGACCATTGGCATGTCGCTCTACTGGAACTGGCGCCAGCTCAACGCAGCGGTGCTGGATCAGGCGCGTAGCGAAGCGTCTGCGGCGCTCGCCACCCAGGCTGCGGTACGCCATTTCGTCACGCATGTCGGCGGAATCTATGTACCAACCAACAAGGGGGTGGCACCCAATCCCAACCTCGCTCACCTGACTCAACGAGACCTCAACACCCCATGGGGAGAGAAACTGACGCTTGTCAACTCCTCCTATCTCATCCGTCTCATCGACGAGCTGGGATCTGACAAACACGAGGTTCGCGTGCGCACCACCGCCCTGCATCCTTTGTCACAGGACAACCTTCCCGATCCGTGGGAGAGGAACAAGCTCTCCCTGCTGACGCCCGACAACACCAAGCTGGGCGAGATGGTCATGGAAAAAGGTCGCCAGTGGTGGCGGGAGATGCAGGCCCGCATCGCCACCATCGACTGCATGCCATGCCATCGAAAACAGGGTATCAAGCCCGGGGAAGTGCTGGGCGCCCTTTCGGTGCGGGTACCGCTGGCGCCGCTGCAAGCCGCCATGGGCCGGCAGTGGCAAACCCTGTGGGGCGGTCATCTGCTGGTGTGGCTGGCTGGTGTCCTGTTTATTCTCTGGGCGATGGTTACCACCCGCCGGCGGCAGAAAGAGCGTGTGCAGATGCAGGAAGAGCTGGACAGGGAGCTTCAGAACGAGCGCGTTCTGGCGGAAATCCTGGCCGAATCACTCTCCGACCGCTCTTTCGAAAAGCGGCTGGAACGAATTATCGGAATCATTACCCGGGCGCCATTGGCGGACTTTGAGCGAAAAGGCGCCATTTTCCTGCTGGACGCACAAGGCAAAAACCTGAAAATGGCGGCCCAGATGGGGCTTTCCGACGAACTCAAGCAGCAGTGCGGCAACCTGCCGGTGGGCAAATGTCTCTGCGGCAGGGTGGCGACCACCAACGAACCGGTGTTCGCAAGCTGCGTTGACGAACGGCACGAGATTCATTTTCCAGGCATGCATGAACACGGCCATTCATGCCTGCCCATCCGTAATGGCGGCCGCCTGCTGGGAGTGCTGAACCTCTATCTGCCCCACGGCCATGAACGCAATGTCCTGGAAGAGCGTTTTCTCGGCACCGTGGCCGACACGCTCGGGAACCTCATTGACCGGCACCTTGCTCATGAGGCGCTGCAACACCGGGCTTATCACGATGAACTGACGGGACTGCCCAACCGCCACTATTTCATGCGGTGCCTGGAGCAGCAGGTTCGCGATGTAAATACTGACAACGAGAAGCTCGCCGCACTACTATTTCTTGATCTGGACGGTTTCAAAACGGTCAACGACGCGCTCGGCCACGAAGCGGGAGATCATCTGTTGGCCGACGTGGCCGACCGCATCTCTGCCTGCATCCGCGCCAATGACACCATGGCCCGCCTGGGTGGAGATGAATTCACCCTGCTGTTGGCGAACATGGATTCGAAAAAAGAGGCCCACCGGATAGCGGATCGCATCCACGAAGCCATTGTGCGGCCTTTCGATGTGGCCGGGCGCCAGGTGACCATCTCTTGCAGCATCGGCATGGTCTTTCTCGAAGGGCGCCAGAGAGATCCGCTGCTGCTGCTCAGGGACGCCGACACCGCCATGTATCAAGCCAAACAGAGCGGAAAAGGTCGCACGGCGGTGTTCGACGACCTCATGCATGCCGCCGTGCGGCGTCAGCTGGAGCTGGAGCAGAAACTGCGCCGGGATCTCACCGAAGGGAGGCTGGAAGTCTGCTACCAGCCCATCGTCTCTCTGGAAGACGGCATCATCCGGGGGTTCGAGGCCCTGGCCCGTTGGCGCGATGCCAGCGGCAAATCGATCCCGCCCCGTGATTTCGTCGCCATGGCGGAGAACGCCGAGCTTGTCTGGGATCTGGACACCCAGGTACTGGAGCGGGTGTGCCAGGATTTTCAGGCGCATGGCCTGCCGAAATGCGGCGAGGCGGACGAGAATACCCTGTGCATATCGGTCAACCTCTCCGCCAAGGATCTGGATCAAGACGACTTCGTGGAACGGATCCGCGCCATCACCAGGCACTATCGGGTTTCTCCCCGCTGCCTCTTTTTTGAGCTATCGGAAAGCAAGCTGCTGCGCAGTCATCAAA
>JALVUB010000057.1 GCA_027023915.1 Sedimenticola sp. | reverse complement strand
CCGTGAGCAGCGCAAGGTGGCGGGCCTCGTCCGAGCCCAGCAGCTTGGCGTGGTAGGTGTCGCGGTTGTTGAGCCGCACGATGATCTCGTCGGCGCCGTCCACCACATGGTGATTGGTGAGGATGTAGCCGTCTTCCGAGATGATGAAACCGGAACCGAGGGAGTCCATCTCCTCGCCCTGATCGCCCTCCTGCTCTTCGAGAAAACGGCGGAAAAGATCGGCCAGCGGCCCTTTTTCAGGAATCTTGAGGTTTTTTGGCAGATGCAACCGGTCGAGCGGACTCTCTTTTCGATAAACGGTGCTGATGTTCACCACCGCCGGCGCATTCTTTTCCACCAGGGCGGTGAAATCGGGCAGCGAGCCGGCAAAAGCGCTGCTGCAAAACAGTGCAAAAACCAACAACAAGCGGAAAGCTGTTTTCATCATTATTCAACCCGTAATTGCGCCACCACCGGCGTCTCCACACGCAGGATCACCGCCTGAAAACGCGCCTTTTGACGCTTGCGGCTCCAACCGCGCACCAATGAAAAGGCCAGCGCCATGCCAACCGCGCCCAACAGAATGCTGGGCCACTCGCTCCCACCCGGCCACAGCATGGCGCCCGCCACGGCGCCCCCCAGCAAGCCCATGAGGGGGACCAGATAGAGCATCAGGGAGGCGACTTGCAGCGCGGTTTCATCCAGGCCCAAAATCACCCGGTCACCCGGCTTCGCGCCCACCGGATTGCGGGCCACAAAACGGCGCCGGCGACCGGGAAACAGCGAAGCTACAAGGGAGGTTCCACAACTGCCGTGGGCGGAGCAACTGCCACAGCCCGCCTTGGGCTGCGCTTCGACCTCGGCCAGATCCTCTTTTACCTGGGTGACCACGCCCATCTCTTCCAACATCTCAGGGCTCCTGTTCCATGGCATCGGCGATCAGCTTGAGGGTTTTGAGCGGGACTTCACCCACCACGGTGAGCTGACGCCGCCCCAGATGACGGCCGAAAGCGTTCACGGACCCGAGCCGGGTGTCCCCATCGAAAGGCTTGTCGCCCTTGGCCAGGGGCTCCACATAAACCGAAACCGTCGCCAGGCCGTCGCTCAAAATAAAATGGTTTTGCCCACTGGCGGGGTTATATTGCCTTCCGACCACCTGAAAACCGGTTGGCAGCGTTTTGAAACGCCAGCGGGAAACGGCCTTTTTTTCTTTTTCAGGAGAGACCGCGGGCGCGTTGGATGGCGACTTGGACGACGCATGCGCGGCCTGGGGCTGGGTTGGATTGTCTGCTGTCTCCTGATCGGTCTCCACTTGGGTGAACATGACCCGCGAAACCACCCGCCCCTGGTGGTTGAAAACGGCCAGCTCCAACGGCAGCGCGGTGGCCTTGTCCAGCACCAGCCAGTAGCCGTATCTCAGATCATCCCTGGGCGCCAGCACCACCACCACGCCCTGACGTCCGGCCACGCGGGTGGGAGTGCCCATCTTTAACTGGTAATAGTTGCGCAGGAATTCGAATTCCAGCGGCTTCAGCGGTGAAAGGCGCCCATGAGAAGGACTGGTGTAGCGTTTGGGAACTCCCTTTTCCCAGGTGGTGATGACCAGCCGGTCACCGTTGCGCTCGATGCGACGCCGGCTCCCATTGAGGGAATAAAGCGACTCTTGCAGCCGTCCGTTGACGATGCGGTGGCGCAGCTCGAGTGCTTCAAGAATTTCGCCACTTAGATAGACAAAGGTGCCGTGAAAAGCAAGCCGGTTGACCGCGTGATTCATCCGCTCCAACCAGTGTGCTGCTTCCTCGGAACCGGCGGCGGTCAGCGGAGCTGGCGCGCACAGCAGCAACAGAAGCAGAAGACTATTCGTCCGGAACGCCGGATGCGTTGCCATAGCTGACCAGAGTGGTGTAGGGAATCATCCGCTGCAAGCCACTTTGGGTGGCATAGCGACTGTGTTGCTCGAGATAGCGTTCCAGCAACCGTTCACGGGCAGTGTCGTTGATGGTGCGCCATCGGGCGTCGTCCAGATCGATCACCACCGGCCGGGAAACGGGATAGGCCACCTGTTGCGCGGCCACCGGAAAGGCGGGTTGGGAAACCGCCGGAATCTCCGTCGAGGCGTGGTTGAGCGCGCGCGGCAGCACCATCACCCCCACGGCGGCCACGGAAGCCGCAATGGCGGCCCCGGCCACCGGTCGCAACCAGCTCCTGCGGTGCTTGCCAATGGATGGCGCCAATACCGTTGGCTCTTCTTCCAGCCGCCGGCTCACTGCCTTGACCATCTCCGCCGCGCGCGGCTCGGGCCGCTCGCCCCGCAGGCACTCGCCGATCATCTGGTAGCGCACCAGGGTCTGGAGCGTCTCCTCGTCGTGCGACAACCGACGGCTGATCTTGACCATCACCTGGGTTTCCGCCTCGTTGTCGATGAGGGCCGAAAGCTCGCGCAGCTCTTCTTGCTTCATCTTCAGCACCCTTCACTCAAGCAGGGGTTTCAGTTTTTTGTCGATGGCCTCGCGGGCCCTGAAAATGCGGGACCGCACCGTG
>JALVUB010000056.1 GCA_027023915.1 Sedimenticola sp. | reverse complement strand
GGAGGCCACCCCCTACTGGACCTCCACCGAGGCCCTCGCAGCCGAGACCCTGCCCGGCCACCTGGTGGTGATCGGCGGCTCGGTGGTGGCGCTGGAGCTGGCCCAGGCCTTCCTACGCCTCGGCTCGCGGGTCACCCTGCTGGCGCGCAGCACCCTGCTCTCCCGGGAAGACCCGGCCCTGGGGGAAGGGCTGAAAGCGGCGCTGCAAGAGGAGGGCGCGCGGGTGCTGCTCCACACCCTGCCGGAGACGGTGCGCCACGACGGCAAGCAGTTCATTCTCGCCACCCCGGCCGGGGAGATCCGCGGCGACCGCCTGCTGGTGGCCACCGGCCGCAGGCCCAACACCGACAGGCTGGGGCTGGAGAACGCGGGCATCGAGACCGACAAAAGGGGCGCCATCCCGGTGGATGAAACCCTGCGCACCCGGGTGGCGCACATCTACGCCGCCGGCGACTGCACCGACCTGCCGCAGTACGTCTACGTGGCCGCGGCCACAGGCACCCGCGCCGCCATCAACATGACCGGCGGCGAGGCGACCCTGGACCTGTCGGCCATGCCGACGGTGGTCTTCACCGATCCGGCGGTGGCCACCGTGGGGCTGGACGAGCGGCGGGCCCAGGCCCTGGGGCTGAAAACCGAATCGCGCACCCTACCCCTGGAGAACGTGCCCCGCGCCCTGGCCAACTTCGACACCCGGGGCTTCATCAAGCTGGTGGCCGAAAGCGGCAGCGGTCGCCTGCTGGGCGCCCAGGTGCTGGCCGCGGAAGGGGGCGAGGTCATCCAGTCGGCAGCCCTGGCCATCCGCAACCGCATGACGGTGAGCGACCTGGCCGACCAGCTCTTTCCCTATCTCACCATGGTGGAAGGGCTCAAGCTCTGCGCCCAGACCTTCCACAAGGACGTGAGCCAGCTCTCCTGCTGCGCGGGGTGAAGGAGACGCAGGGACCCCTCTGGTAGGTCGGACTTCAGCCCGACACCCGCCCGGCTCTTCTGTCGGACTGGAGTCCGACCTACAAGGGGAACATTCCATGACCTATATATTCGGATTTCCGAATACTTTTGATGTTCATCAATGCCCTGCTTCGAGCCAAAGGGCAACAATGAATGAATAGACTTCACCGCTGGAACCACCACCCATGAACTTCCCCGCCAGAAAACTGTTCCTCACCCTGCTGATATTGCTGGTGCTCATCGCCGCGGTGGCCGCCGGGGTGAAGATCCGCCACAAGCGGGCTGCCCAGCTTGCCGGGATGCCACCGCCCGAAGCCGCGCCCTGGGCGCTGCACGTGGCCACCGTGGAGCGCGGCAGCCTCCACCGGGCCTTCCCCACCCTGGCCGAGCTCACCGCCAGCCAGGAGATCACCCTGCGTGCCCAGGTGGCCGGCACCATCCTGGAGATGGGGCCACGCGAGGGGGTGGCGGTGAAGCGCGGCCAGCGGCTGGCACGCATCGACGTGCGCGAGCTGCTGGAGAAGCGTGCCGGGCTGGAGGCGCAACTGGCGGCGGCCCGGGCCGAGGTGGAGCGTACCCGGGACGAGTATCACCGCCAGCAGAGACTGAAGAAACAGGGACTCACCAGTGACGAGGCGCTGCAGGCGCGGCGCACCGCCTGGGTGGCGGCCAGAGAGAAGGTCAACAGCCTGCAGCGCCAGATCTCCGCGCTCGAGGTGCGCATCGGCTACGGCGAGGTCAAGGCGCCGGTGGCGGCGGTGATCGCCGCCCGCCTGGCCGAGCCCGGCGACGCCGTGCAGCCGGGCACCCCCCTCTACCGGCTGAGCGTGGACAGCGCCGCGCGCATGAAGGTGACCCTGCCCCAGGAGATTCTCTCCCGCATCCACCCCGGCACCGAGGTGGTGCTGCGCCACGGCGACAGGCAGCAGCGGGTGGAGCTCAGCCGCATCTTCCCGGCGCTGGACGCCCGCGCCCTGGGCACCGCCGAGGCGGACCTGGAACGCCTCCCTTTCGACCTGCCCAGCGGCGCCCGCATCCCCGCCGAGGTGGTGCTGCAGTCGGTGGACGATGCGCTCAAGGTGCCGCTGGAGTCCCTGGTGCGCACCGGCAGCGGCAGGGCCTGGCTGTTCAAGGTGGAGGAGGGGCACCTGCGCAAGGTGGCCGTCCAGGTGCTGCTGGAGGGCGACCGCCAGGCGGCGGTGCGCGGTGACCTGGCCGCGGGCGTGCCGGTGGTGGTGGCCCACCGCAGCGTGCTGCTGCAGCTCTCCGATGGCGACCCGGTGGTGACGGAGTCGGGCCGATGAATTTCGGCAGGGTCCTGCACCAGCCCCACGCCATTCTCTCCGCCAGCCTGGTGGTGGTGCTGCTGGGCATCCTGGGCTATGTGAAGATGCCCACCAACCTCTTCCCCGACGTCAACCGCCCCAGCGTCTCGGTGGTGACCCGCTGGCCGGGGGCGGCGGCGGCCGACGTGGCGCGGGAGGTGACCCATCCCATCGAGGTGCGCCTGTCGGCCATCGACGGGGTGCGGCGGGTCACCTCCACCTCGCGCGACGGCGTCTCGGCGGTGCAGGTTG
>JALVUB010000055.1 GCA_027023915.1 Sedimenticola sp. | reverse complement strand
GTCGTGCTGTTTCATCTCCGCCAACACCCGGGCGTAGTCCAGTGGGTCCACCACCACCGCCACGTCGCGGTGGTTCTTGGCCGCGGCGCGGATCATGGCGGGACCGCCGATGTCGATGTTCTCGATGGCGGTCTCCAGATCGCACTCGGGATCGGCCACGGTCTGCTCGAAGGGGTAGAGGTTCACCGCCACCAGGTCGATGGGCAGGATGCCGTGTTCGGCCATCACTTCATCGTCGGTGCCGCGGCGGCCAAGGATGCCGCCATGAATTCTGGGGTGGAGGGTCTTGACCCGGCCGTCCATCATCTCGGGAAAGCCGGTGTGGTCGCTCACTTCGGTGACTTCGACGCCGTTCTCCTGCAACAGCCGGGCGGTGCCACCGGTAGAGAGAATCTCCACGCCAAGGGCCTTCAGCCCCTGGGCGAATTCCACCACGCCGCTCTTGTCGGAGACGCTGATGAGGGCTCGCGTGATCTTGCTCATGATGCTGATTCCTGAAAATGTGGTAAGGAAAACAAGAAGAGAATGGCGCCGCTCAGCCGAGGCCGTGAAGGGCCAGTTTCTTGCGCAAGGTGCCCCGGCTGATGCCGAGCAGGGCGGCGGCCCTGGTCTGGTTGCCACCGGTGTGTTCCATCACCGTCTCCAGCAGCGGACGCTCAATCTCAGCCATCACCAGTTGGTAGAGGTTGGCGCCCTGGTGGCCGTCAAGCTGTTGGAAATAGCTCTCCAGCGCATCGCGCACACAGTCGGCCAGTGATTCGGCCCGCATGTGCTGCCGCACCATCAACCCTTTTTCAGATGACGCAGCGCTTTTCGCTTCTGCATTCATGGGAAACGTCCCCCGGTATCCCCTTGCCGGAAGTCCCGCCATCGACAGGCGCCGCTTCCAGAAAAAACCTTTTCACCAACCGCCGCTGACCGGCGGCGGTCTCAACCCCATTGACAGCGCGCCGAAAAGCCGCGCCCTCCTCCATATCCCTGCTGTACCAGGCGATGTGCTTGCGCGCAATACGAACGCCATGCCGCTCGCCATAAAAGTCGTACAAGGCCGTCAAATGGTCGAGCAGCACCCTTCCCACCTCTTGACGGGTGGGTGGCGCCAGCAAAAAACCCTGCTCGAGATAGTGGCCGATTTGGCGGAAGATCCATGGCCGACCGCGCGCCGCGCGACCTATCATGATAGCGTCGGCGCCGCTGAATTGCAGCACCTTGGCCGCCTTCCGTTCGCTGTCGATGTCCCCATTGGCCACCACGGGTATGCCAACTGTTTGTTTTACCTGCCGAATGGTTTCGTACTCCGCCTCGCCGGCAAAACGATCGGCACGGGTACGGCCGTGAATGGTGAGCATCTGAATGCCACTGGCCTCGGCGATGCGGGCAATCCGCAATGCGTTACGGCTCTGGCGGTCCCAACCGGTACGGATCTTGAGGGTAACCGGCGCATCCACCGCATTCACCACCGCCTCCAAAATGCGCGCAACCAACCGTTCATCCCGCAGCAAGGCCGAACCCGCTGCCTTGCGACACACCTTCTTTGCCGGGCAGCCCATGTTGATGTCGATGATCTGGGCGCCGAGATCCAGGTTCATCCGCGCCGCCTCGGCCATGGCACGCGGCTCGGTACCCACGATCTGCACCGCCACCGGAGACGGCTCATCTTCGTGAGCAAGGCGGCTGAGGCTTTTGCGACTGCCCCACAAGCTGGTGTCGGCGGTGACCATTTCGGAAACCGCCAGGGCGGCGCCAAATCGGCGGCAGAGACGGCGGAAGGGCAGATCGGTGATTCCCGCCATGGGCGCCAGCAACACTTTGCCGTCGAGCCACCAGGGCCCAACCCTCAAACCCTGCTGATTCATCGTTCTCGGCGCCGATGGAAAAGCCGTGCCGGCCTACCGGGACACCAACTGCACTTCGTAGCCGGTGATCCGGCAGTTGTGCACACCCACCACCAGCGCCACCTCCAAGTCGTCACCGGAAGCGATGGAACGCTTTTTGCCGGCATAGAAAGGGGGCTCAAAGGTGCGACGGGCCACCAGCTTCTGCCGCTCGTCGATGAGGCTCACCTGCAGGGCGGGCAGCAGCATTCTGCGATCATTGCCGTTGTGGAGCAGCAGGCGCAGGCGATACTTTCCGCCCCCCAGCACCTCGAGGCTGGAATCGACCACCTCCAGCTTGGCGGGCTGGGTCTGGGACGGCACTGTGCAGCCGAAAAGCGGACAAACACTCTCCGCCACGCTGCGCAGCGAAGGATTGTCGAGCCAGGAATCGCGGTTCACCCAGGCAAGTTGGAGCAGGAAAACCGGCAGCAATACCACCACGGCCAGCAGGCCCATGAGGGAAAAACGCCGTTTTGGCTCTTGTTTCGGTTCAAAAAAGAGTTCGTCGGGCTCTTCGTCATCTGGTTCGTGCTCATGCTGCCCGGGTTGGATGTCGAAGCCGGCCTCGGCGGGCTCCCGCCGCGGCTGCGCCTGCGCGTCCCAGGTGGCGAAGGCGGCGGGCGGGTGCTCGGGCCGGGTGAACCAGAACAGCTTGC
>JALVUB010000054.1 GCA_027023915.1 Sedimenticola sp. | reverse complement strand
GCCGCTGGCCGCCATGGCCCGGCCCCGCTGGATCACCGCTCCCACCGCCGAGACCCACCAGGCGCTGCTGCCCACCGTGGACGTGCTGGCCTGGCGGCGCAACATCTCCATCACCCGGCTGCACGACCGGGTGGAGAGGGCACTAGCGGACCTCGAGCTGCCGCGTGGTTACAGCATCCACTACGAGGGGGAGTACAAGCAGCTGCAGGAGTCCTTCCACCGGCTGGTGCGCTCCTTTGCCATCGGCCTGGCGCTGCTCTACCTGATGCTGGTGGTCACCTTCCGCTCCTTCCTGCAGCCGCTGGCCATCCTTTTCACCCTGCCGCTGGCCATCATCGGCGCCGCCTGGGGGCTGATGCTGGCCGGCAAGTTCGGCTCCATGCCCGGTTTCATGGGGCTGATCCTGCTCATGGGGGTGGTGGTGAACAACGGCATCCTGCTGGTGGACTTCACCCACCAGGCGCTGCTCAAGGGCAAGTCGCTCAACGAGGCGCTGCTGGGGGCGGTCTCCATCCGCACCCGGCCCATCCTGATGACCGCCGTCTCCGCCGCCGTGGGCATGCTGCCCATTGCGCTGGAGTGGGCGGTGGGCATCGAGCGGCTCTCGCCCCTGGCCATCGTCGCCATCGGCGGCCTGCTCACCGGCACCTTCCTCACCCTGCTGGCAGTGCCCGTTTTCGCCCACGTGCTGGCCCGCTGGAAAGGCGTGAAATGATCTGCGGTTACATATATTCGAGATATCGAATATAATACCCGCCATGTTCGAATCCCTGGGAAATCTCGTCGCCTACCAGTGGCTGGGCCTCTCGCCCCAGGGCCCCGCGGGCGCCGCGGTGCAGTTCTTCGTCATGGATGTCACCAAGATCTTCACCCTGCTGGTGGTGGTGATCTACGTGATGGGGCTGCTGCGGGCCCTGCTGTCGCCGGAGAAGGTGCGCGACTTCGTGCGTGGCCGCCCCAAGTGGCTGGCGCGCGGCCTGGCCATCACCCTGGGCGCGGTGACCCCCTTCTGCTCCTGCTCCTCGGTGCCGCTCTTCATCGGCTTCGTGGAGGCGGGTATTCCATTGAGCATCACCTTCTCCTTTCTCATCGCCAGCCCCATGATCAACGAAGTGGCGGCGGTGATCCTGGTGACCATTCTCGGCTGGCAGCTCGCCGCGCTCTATGTGCTGGCCGGCATGACGGTGGCCTGGATCGGCGGCGTGGCGATGGGCTGGTTCCGCCCCGAGCGCTGGGTGGAGGAGTACGTGTGGAAGATCCACATGGGTGAAGTGGCCCGCGCCGCGCCGGACACCAGCCTGGTCGGTCGCCACAGATACGCCCTGCGGGAGGTGAAAGAGATCGTTGGCCGCATCTGGAAATGGGTGGTGTTCGGCGTCGCCGTGGGGGCCCTGTTTCACGGCTTCGTGCCCGAGGCCTGGGTGAGCGAGCACCTGGGTGGTGACGACTGGTACACGGTGCCGCTGGCGGTGCTGGTGGGCATTCCGCTCTACTCCAACGCCACCGGGGTGATCCCCATCGCCGAGGCGATGCTCGGCAAGGGGGTGGCCCTGGGCACGGTGCTGGCGCTGATGATGAGCATCGCCGCCCTCTCCCTGCCCGAGATGCTGATCCTGCGGAAGGTGATCCGCTGGCCGGCGCTGGCGCTCTACGCCGGGGTGCTGGCGGTGGCCTTCACCCTGGTGGGCTGGGGCTTCAATCTGATTGCATGAGGTGTTTTCAATGAGCGACAAACCTGAACTTCATTCCTCGATCGTTGCCATGGTTTCCCTGGCCGCCGGCATTGCCTCCCGCCATCCCGACATGGGGCTTTGCCAACTGGAAAAACTGCGCGCCGCCGGCGTGCCCGAACACCAGATCGCCACCGTGGTGGAGATCGCCCGCCACATCCGCGACGAGGCGGCGCAAAAGCTGGACGCGGCTTTCAATGAAAAATCAAAGCTGGAGATGCCACAGCCCGCGCCCCGCAAAAACCAGGGTTTGCCTGAATTGAAAGTGGAAACGGCGGGAAGCTGCTGCACCCCCACCGCCAGCGGCCAGTCGTGTTGTTGAGCGTGTTTCAACCACATAAGGAGACTCAACCATGAAACAGATCAAGGTACTGGGAAGCGGTTGCGCCAACTGCCAGACCACCGCCAAACTCATCCAAGAAACCGCCCGCGAACTGGGCACGGCCATCGAACTGGAAAAGGTGGAAGACATTGCCCAGATCATGAGCTACGGCGTCATGTCCACTCCCGGCGTGGTCATCGACGGTACCGTGGTTCACGCCGGCGGGGTGCCGGATCGGAAAACGATTGAGGGTTGGCTGAAATAAACCAAATTCACATCCTGATGCGGTTCTGATTAAAAGCCATCCATGGCTTTATCACAGCCCTGTGCCGCAAACACCGTCTTCAGCTTGCATAATTTTCAATCACTTGGGAACCTCTGATTTAATCCTGGACGAAGCAGATTGTTCTCCTCCGGTTCGAGTACAAGGCGAAGTTCGCAGCCAATAGCGAGCTATTGGCAAGAACTTCAACGCAGTAATCGGGCTGGAGGAGGACAAGATG
>JALVUB010000053.1 GCA_027023915.1 Sedimenticola sp. | reverse complement strand
CATGGTGCACGGCTATGACGACAAGGAGAACCTGTTGCTGGACAAGCTGCTACAGGCCCTGGCTCATCCCCGGCTGATGGCGGAGCGCTTCCGGGTGCTCAAGGCCAGTCTCGAACGGTCCCTGGCTAACAAAAAACTGGACCCGCCATATCGTCAGGTGCTTTCCGCTCTCGATCGCCGTCTGGTTCAGCCCGCCTGGAGTCCGGAAGATCAACTTGCGGCCTTGCGGCCCCTGACGCTGGATCAACTCCGCCATTATGCCGGTCACCTGTTCGACCAGGCAGAAGTAAAGCTGCTGGCGCATGGCAACTTCACCGCCGATGAGGCGCGTCGCATGGCGCGGCGGGTGAAGTCGGTGTTGCTCCCGGACAGCCGGCTCCAGCCGGTGGCGGACCCGAAAGTCCGACGGCTGCCGCCGGGGCGGATCGAGCGCTTGTTCCATCCCGTGGATCATCCCGACTCGGTTGTGGCCACCTACTATCAGGGCGAGAATCGTTCGCTGACTGAAAAGGCGCATTGGATGTTGCTGGCCCAGGTGGTCAAGAACGCCTTTTTCAACCGCCTGCGCACCGAGCAGCAGCTTGGCTATCTGGTGGCTGCGGTGCCCTATGCGGAAGAGCGGCTGCCCGGCCTGCTGTTTCTGGTGCAGTCCCCCGTCGCTCCGGCGAAGGTGGTGGAAGAGCGCATCGACCAGTTTGTTGGTGACATGGATGGCATGCTCTCGAGGATGACGCGCAAGGATCTCGAAACCTTCAAGGAGGGGCTGGCGGCACGCCTCCGCAAGAAGGATGAAAACCTGCTGGACCGCACCATGCGCTATCTGGCAAACCTCAAGCGCGAAAGCTACAGCTTCGACTACCGTCGCCGCCTGGCTGACGAGGTGGAAAAGATCAACGGCGATGATCTGCGCCGTTTTTACCGCCGGCGTCTCCGCCAGGCGCCGCGCAAATTGGTGGCCTGGTCACCTGGCAGTGGGAAAGTGGATTCGCGGATACCGCCGAAAGGGAATAAAGGCTAGAATTCCTCCACTTGCAGGAGAGAAGCTCGGACGATGGACGCCAATCAACTTCGCCTGGCGTTGCTGCTGGCCGGCATGGTGCTGGTGGCTGCCATCTATTTCTGGGACAGATACAAACGCTCACGTGCCCGCCTGAAGGGGCTCAGGCCTGGGCGCGCTCAAAAAATGCGCCAGGAGTATGGCTCGGACCAACACGATGAAAATGTGCCCAGCTTCTCCGCGGTGATGCCGGAAGAGAAGGCGACCAAGCCCCTGGTTTCCAAAAAAAAGAAAAAAGAAACCATGGTGCCTGTTCCAGAACAGACAGAGCTGGATCTAGGCTTCGACGAGTCGTCGTCTCCCCTGGATGAGTTGCCCGAGGACGCGCCCCGGCTTGTGGTGCAGATTGGCCTCAAGCGCCGGGACGACACCCCCTTCATCGGCCCCGAGGTGGCGACAGCCCTGGTGGCCGCCGGGCTTCAGCCGGGCGCCATGAAGATCTATCACCGTCACGATCCGCGCCATCCTGACCAGGTGCTCTTTTCCGTCGCCAACATGGTGGAGCCCGGTCATTTCCCTCTGGACGATATGGAAGAGTTCACCACCCCGGGATTGCTTTTTTTCGCCCAGCTTCCAGGGGTGCGGGACGGGCTTGAAATCTATTCCGAAATGCTTTTTGCCGCCAACGAGGTGGCCACTTTGCTCGATGGCGTGCTGTTGGATGAGAACCGGGCCGTGCTCACCAAGCAGAGCATTCAGCTCACCAAGGACCGCATCGCCGAGCACCGCAGGCAACTGCGACTGGGCCACAAAACCCAGCAAGGCTGATGTCCGTGAACAAGGACGAAGTTCGCAGCCGTCTCGAGGCGCTGCGCAAGCTCATCAACTACCACAACTACCGCTACTACGTTCTCGACGACCCCGAGATCCCCGACAGCGAGTACGACCGCCTGATGCGCGAGCTGGAGGCGCTGGAGGCGGCCCATCCCGAACTCATCACCCCCGACTCCCCCACCCAGCGGGTGGGTGCCGAGCCCCTCAAGGCGTTCGGCGAGGTGCGCCACAAGGTGCCCATGCTGTCGCTCGCCAACGCCTTCAGCGACGAGGAGCTGCGTGACTTCGACGCCCGCGTGCGCAAGCTGCTGGGTGTGGGGTTGGTGGCCTACGCCGCCGAGCCCAAGCTGGACGGCCTGGCGGTGAGCCTGCGCTATGAGAAGGGCGTGCTGGTGCGGGGCGCCACCCGCGGCGACGGCCATCGCGGCGAGGATGTCACCGCCAACGTGCGCACCATCGATACCATTCCCCTGCGTCTGCTGGGCGACGACTGGCCCGAGGTGCTGGAGGTGCGTGGCGAGGTGTTCATGCCCAAGTCCGGCTTCGAGAAACTCAACCGGGAGGCGCGGCGCAAGGGTGATAAGGCCTTCGCCAACCCACGCAACGCCGCCGCCGGCAGCCTGCGCCAGCTCGACCCCAGGGTCACCGCCGGCCGCCCCCTGGCCTTTTTCGCCTACGGCTGGGGCGAGCTCTCGGTGGAGCGGCTGGCCGACACCCACAGCGCC
>JALVUB010000052.1 GCA_027023915.1 Sedimenticola sp. | reverse complement strand
TCGTCGTCCTGCAGGTTCTCCGCGAAGATGACGTGCATCAGGGCGTTCTGCAGCACCACGTCGGTGCCGGGGCGTACGGCTAAGTGGATGTTGGCGTTCTGCGCCAGCATGGTCACCCGCGGGTCCACCACGATCAGCGGGAAGTTGCGCTTCTCCTGGGCCTCCTTGAGACGCCAGTAGATGATGGGGTGCTGCTCCGGCAGGTTGGAGCCCCAGGCTATGAGACAGTCGGTGTGCTCGAAGTCCTCATAACAGCCGGGCGGGCCGTCCGATCCGAAGCTGCGCTTGTAGCCCGACACCGCCGACGACATGCAGAGGGTGGTGTTGCCGTCGTAGTTGTTGGTACCGATCAGCCCGCGGGTGAGCTTGCCCAGGGTGTAGAACTCCTCGGTGAGCATCTGCCCGGTGGAGATGACGGCGAAGCTGTCGCGGCCGTACCTGGCCTGGATGCGGCGGATCTCGTCATGGAGCTTGTCGAGAGCGGTGTCCCAATCGGTGGGCCTCCACTCGTCGCGGTAGTGATCGCGCATCAGCGGCTCGGTGCCGCGCCCGGCGGAGTCGAACAGCTCGTGCTCGAAGATGCCCTTCAGACAGAGCTTGCCGCGGTTCACGTCGGCGTCCGCCACCCCGCGCGAGGCCACCGGCCTGCCCTCGGCGTTCAGCCCCACCTCGATGGAGCAGCCGGTGGAGCAGTAGCCGCAGGCGGCGTACTTCCACTCCACCACCTGCTTGTCGGGGAGCTTGATGGGGTTCTTTTTGGTGCGTCCGAATAGCATCTGTTCTCACTCTTCCCGTATTGGATTTCGGTCATTCGCCCTGGGAGCGGCCTCCCGGCCGCGAACCCGAGGTTCGGCGCGGGGACGCGCCTCCCACAGGCCCGGCATCACCCTTCCGTCAGGCTCTTGTGGAAGATCGCCTTGTGGATGTCACCCAGGCTGAGCATGCCCACCAGCCGTCCGCCTTCAGCCACCGGAATACGGCGAAAGCGGTTGTTGGCCATAATGATGGCCGCTTTGAGAATGGGCATGTCGGGGGAGACGGTTCTCACCCCACGGGTCATGAGATCGCCCACCCTGCGGTTGAGAATGTCACCGTATTCCTTGACCTTCTCCTTCAGGTCGATGGTGGCCATCCCTTCCATTGCGTCTTCGATGCTGGGGAAGAGCTGGGCCAGCACGTCTTTTTCCGCGATGAAGCCGATGAGCTTGTCCTCACCCTCCACCACCGGCAGCCCGCTGAAGCGGTAGAGGCACATGAGGGAGGCGACCTCCTTGATGGGGGTATCCTCGCGCACGGTGCGGGCGCCCTTGGTCATGATGTCTTTCACCAACATGGTTTACTCCTCTGTCGAAATGGATGGAGGCGTCATCATAGCTTGAGATAGACCAGGCCCGCTTCCACCTTCACCGGATAGACGTTGGTGCACCCCTCGTCGGGCGCCAGCGCCTCGCCCGATTCGAGATCGATCTTCCAGTTGTGCAGCGGGCAGGTGACAGTGTGCCCGGCCACGATCCCTTGGGAGAGCGGCCCCTGCTTGTGGGGACAGGCGTCGCGCAGGGCGAACACCCGGTCGTCGCTGGTGCGAAAGAGGGCGATGCTGCCGTCCTCCACCTCCAGCACGCGCGAGCCCAGCTTGGGAATCTCTTCCAGGTTGGCGACTTCTTTCCAGTTGTTCATCGGGTTGTTTCCAGATTTCGATTCGTCGGTTTTTGCTCTGGGGTTCGCGGCCGGGAGGCCGCTCCTACCCCGTTTTTCACCATGCACGTGGGAGCGTGCGTCCCCGCCGCGAACAGCCAAGCACACCACATGGCTCAGGCGCTCAACTTCAGCGGCCGGAACTCGTGCGCCTGGCCGCCCTCGGCCCGTTCCCTCCAGGGGTCCACCTGGGCGTATTTCTGGCTCAGCTTGAAGCGCTCGTAGAGCGTCTTGCGGCCCGCCTCGTCCTCCAGGATGCGCTCCTTGATGTAGCTCAGCCCCACGCGCTCCACCCAGGGGGCGGTGCGCTCCAGGTAGTGGGCCTCCTCGCGGTAGAGCTGGATGAAGGCTCCGCAGTATTCCAGCACCTCTTCCTCGCTCTCCACCTTGCACAAGAGGTCGGTGACGCGCACCTTGATGCCGCCGTTGCCGCCCACGTGCAGCTCGTATCCCGAATCGACGCAGACCACGCCGAAGTCCTTGATGGTGGCCTCGGCGCAGTTGCGCGGGCAGCCGGAGACGGCCAGCTTGAACTTGTGCGGCATCCAGGAGCCCCAGGTGAGTTCTTCGATCTTCACGCCCAGACCGGTGGAGTCCTGGGTGCCGAAACGGCACCACTTCTTGCCGGCACAGGTCTTCACCGTGCGCAGCGCCTTGCCGTAGGCGTGGCCCGAGACGAAACCGGCATCGGTGAGATCCTTCCACATCGCCGGCAGGTCTTCCTTCTTCACGCCGAAAAGGTCGATGCGCTGGCCGCCGGTGACCTTCATCTCCGGCACCCGGTACTTGTCGGCCACGTCGGCGATGGCGCGAAGTTGATCCGGCGTGCAGAGACCGCCGAACAGCCGCGGCACCACCGAGTAGGTGCCATCCTTCTGGATGTTGCCGTGGGCCCGCTCGTTGATGAAGCGCGACTGGGGATCGTCGTGATATTCCTCCGGCCAGTAGGCGAGCAGGTAATAGTTGAGCGCGGGCCGGCAGCCGGCGCAGCCGTCGGGGGTCTTCCATTCGAGGAAGTCCATCACCGCGCGCAGGCTCTTGAGCTCCTGCTCCTTGATCGCCTTGATCACCTCGTCATGGCTGTAATCGGTGCAGCCGCACATGGGCTTCTTGCTCGGCTGGGCCTCGTAACCCTCGCCCACGGTGCTGGCCAGGATCGCCTCCACCAGGCCGGTGCAGGAGCCGCAGCTGGCCGAGGCCTTGGTGTGAGCGCGCACCTCGTCCAGAGTGAAGAGCCCCTGGGTCTGGATCGCCTCCACGATCTGTCCCTTGGTGACGCCGTTGCAACCGCAGATCTCGGCGTCATCGGGAAGCGCCGCCACCCGGGTCTCGTCGCCGTGGCCGGCGTCGCCCAGGTCGTGCTGGCCGAAGAGGATGGTGTTGCGGAAACCAGAGATGTCGGTGCCTTCGCGGAGCAGCTGGAAGTACCAGGTGCCGTCGATGGTGTCGCCATAGAGCACCGCGCCCTTGATGCGGTTGTCGCGCACCACCAGCTTTTTGTAGACGCCCCGGGCGGGGTCCTGGAGCACCAGGGTCTCGTCGCCCGGCTGTTCGTTGAACTCGCCGGCGGAAAAGAGGTCGATGCCGGTCACCTTCAGCTTGGTGGAGGTGACCGATCCCTCGTAACGGGCGATGCCGACACGCGCCAGGTGGTTGGCCGCCACCTTGGCCTGCTCGAACAGCGGCGCCACCAGGCCATAGGTCTGACCGCGATGCTGCACGCACTCGCCCACCGCGTAAATGCGCGGATCGTAGGTCTGCATGGTGTCGTTGACCACCACGCCCCGCTCGCAGTAGAGGCCGGCTTTCTGCGCCAACTCGATGTTGGGGCGGATGCCCACCGCCATCACCACCAGATCGGCCTCCAGCTCGGAACCGTCGGCGAACTTGAGGCCGGTGACCCGCCCGTCGCCGAGAATCTCGGTGGTCTGGGCTTCCATGAGAAACTTCATCCCCCGCTCGTCCAGCGATTTCTTGAGCAGGCCGGCGGCGGCGCGGTCGAGCTGGCGCTCCATGAGGATGTCCATGAGGTGGACCACGGTGACCTCCATGCCGTTGCGCATCAGGCCGTTGGCCGCCTCCAGCCCCAGCAGGCCGCCGCCGATGACGGCCGCCTTCTTGTATTTCTTCGCCGCCTCCAGCATGGCGTCCACGTCGGCGATGTCCCGGAAACCGAGCACGCCGGGCAGGTCGGAACCAGGCACCGGGATGATGAAGGGATTGGAGCCGGTGGCCAGCAGCAGCCGGTCGTAGGGCACTTCCAGGCCGGACTGGGAGACCACCTTGCGGTTCACCCGGTCGATCTCCACCACCGGGTCGCCGGTGTGGAGGGTGACGCCGTTCTCCTCGTACCAGGAACGGTCGTTGAGGATGATTTCGTCGAATTCTTTCTCTCCCGCCAACACGGGCGAGAGCATGATGCGGTTGTAGTTGGGATGGGGCTCGGCACCAAAGACGGTGATGTCGTAGCTTTCGGGCGCGAGCTTGAGCAGCTCCTCCAGGGCGCGTACCCCGGCCATGCCGTTGCCCACCAGTACCAGACGTTCTTTCATGATGCTCCTCTGATTGCTTGCCACGGCGGGACAGACCCGCTCTGCTTACCACCCGAGAAGCAAAACGCTTGCCAACTTTATTGAACGCCTGTTCACGACTGAAAGATCAACAGCTTGCACTCGTTCGACCAAATGTATTCTTGCCACCGGAAACGCACCAAACTGGTGCTGACCCCCACTCTCCTCCAGTGCGCCACCCAAAAACGGTGCATGCCACCTGCCGGCTTTCCACCGGGCGGCGCTGTTTTGGCAACAAGAGAAGGATCTTTCTCCCGTACAGCGGCACGCTGGCAAAACCGATCACATAAACCATTGATTTTGCGGTAGCCCACAAACCAGGTTCGCCATGGGGCGTGCCCTGATTGAGCCGTGGGTGACTGTTATGGGAATTTCCTTAAAAAACCCAGGTTGTGGTCAAACCCACGAGCTGTGGCATGAGGGTTGCATCTCGCCTGCCAATCCCTGTAGTACCACGAGGATCTGTTTCCATGTCGAGCAGCAAACTCAATCTCCTCTCCTTCAGCGGCAACATCCGCATCCTCCATCTCACCTGGTTCGCCTTCTTCCTCACCTTCGTGGTGTGGCTGGGGCTGGGACCCATGATGCCCTTCATCAAGGAGTCCCTGCGGCTTTCCGACCAGCAGGCCAAGGTGCTGCTGATTCTCAACGTTGCCCTGACGATCCCCGCCCGCATCGTGGTGGGGATGCTGGTGGACACATATGGCCCCCGTATCCTCTTCAGCGCCATACTGGTGCTGGGAGGCGCCATCAGCATCGCCTTTGCCTGGGCCGACAGCTACCAGCAGTTGGCGCTGCTGCGCTTCCTCTCGGGCTTCATCGGCGCCGGCTTCGTGGTGGGCATCCGCATGATCGGCGAATGGTTCCCGGCCCGCCAGACCGGCATCGCCCAGGGCATCTATGCCGGCTGGGGCAACTTCGGCTCGGCGGGCGCGGCCATGAGCCTGCCATTCATCGCCAACTGGGTGGGCGGCGCCGACGGCTGGCGTTGGGCCTTCACCCTCGCCAGCCTGGTGGCCATCGGCTACGGCATGCTTTATTACTTCTCTGTGCGTAACACGCCGAAGGGTTCCACCTATTTCAAGCCGAAGAAGACCGGCGCCATGGAGGTGACCAGTGGTGGCGATCTGGCGCTCTACATCCTGATGAACGTTCCTCTCTACCTGGCCTTGGGATTGCTCACCTGGAAACTCTCCCCGGCCAAAATGGGGCTGATTGGCTGGGCCGCCGCGGATACGCTCTATATCGTGCTTGCCGTCATCTGTTTGATCCAGACGTGGAAAGTGTGGCACCTCAACCGTCACATACTGGAAAAGCCGGTGCCTGAACTGCACCGCTACAAGTTCAAGCAGGTGGCCATCCTCGACTGGGCCTACCTGGTCACCTTTGGCACCGAGCTGGCGGTGGTCTCCATGCTTGCCATGTTCTACGTGGACTGGTTCGGCGTGCCCAAGGTGACCGCCGCGCTGCTGGCAGGGATCTATCCCTTCCTCAACCTCTTCGCCCGCCCCGGGGGCGGCTGGCTGAGCGACCACATCGGGCGCAAGCTCACCCTAATCATCGTTTTCGCCGGCATCACCGGCGCCTTTCTGATGCTTGGGATGGTGGACAGGAGCTGGCCGGTGTGGATGGTGGTGACCATGACCATCGTCGGTGGCATCTTTTCAAAAGCCGGCTCCGGCGCGGTCTATGCAATGGTTCCCCTGATCCAGCGGCGCATGACAGGACAGATCGCCGGCATGGCGGGTGCCTTCGGCAACGTGGGCGCGGTGCTTTTTCTTACCGTCAACTCGCTTATCGATTACGATCAGTTTTTCCTGTTCATCGGCGCCATTTCGGGCATCGTGTTGCTGCTGATCCTGCTGTTCCTGGAAGAGCCGGAAAAGGCCATGGCGGAGGTGATGCCGGACGGCACGGTGCAGATGATCGAGGTGAAATGAGAAAAAGCCGGTTCGTAGGTCGGACTTCAGTCCGACATGACGCCGGTGGGGTGTCGGGCTGAAGCCCGACCTACAATTGGGATCCTTTGTGATATCCGTGTCTCCGTGATGACCCCCATGACCACCAAGCTCTCCATCGACTACGCCGCCGCCAGCGAAAAGGGCAACAAGCCGGAGAACGCCGACGCGGCGGATGCCCTGGTGCCAGCCAGCGAACCCGCGCTGCGCAACAAGGGCATCGCGGCGGCAATCTGTGACGGGATGAGCAGCTCCGAGGGGGGCGTGGAGGCGGCGCAGCTCTGCGTCAAGGGCTTCCTGGAGGACTACTTCAGCACCCCGGACTCCTGGACGGTCAAGACCGCCGCCACCAAGGTGCTGGGCGCCCTCAACCGCTGGCTCTGGTCCCAGGGGCAGATGCGCTATGAGTCGGCCCGGGGCATGGTCACCACCTTCACCGGCCTTGTCATAAAATCCACCACCGCCCACCTGTTTCATGTGGGCGACTCGCGGCTCTATCTGTTCCGCGACGGCGAGTTGGAACGGCTCACCCGTGACCACCGTATCTGGGTGTCGAAGGAACGCGACTTTCTCTCCCGCGCCATGGGCATCGATGCCCATGTGGATATCGATTACCGGACCCTGGCGGTGGAGCCGGGTGACCTGTTCCTCTTCACCACCGATGGCGTCACCGGCTATCTCACCGACAACAGGCTGCGGGAGATTCTGCGCAAACATGGAGGCAACCTCCCGTCTTGCGCCCAGCGCATCATGGAAGAGGCCCTCACCAGCGGCAGCCACGACAATGTCACATGCCAGCTGCTGCGGGTGCGCTCACTGCCGGAGCAGACCGGGGACGACATCTTGCGGAAGATCACCGAACTGCCCTTCCCTCCCCCGCTGGAACCAGGCATGAAACTGGATGGCTACGAGATCCTGCGGGAGCTGCACGCTTCCAAGCGCAGCGAGGTTTTTCTGGCCCGGGATCAGGCCAACGGCAAAAAAGTGATCCTGAAAGTTCCCTCGGAAAACTTTCGGGACGACCCCACTTTCCTCGAAGCCTTTCTGAACGAAGAATGGGTTGGAAGACGAATCAACAACCCGCATGTTCTGAAAATACTGGAAACGCCACGTCGGCGCTTTCTTTACAACGTCACAGATTATGTGGAAGGCCAGAGCCTGCGCCAGTGGATGGACGATCATTCCCAGACCCACATCAACAAGGCGCGGGAGTTCCTGCAACAGATCGCCAACGGACTGCGGGCCTTCCACCGGCTGGAGATGGTTCATCTCGACCTGAAGCCGGAAAACATCCTCATCGATCAGAACGGCACCCTGAAGATCATCGACTTCGGCTCCACCCGGGTGGCGGGCGCCGATGAGATCGCCGGCAACCGGATGGAAGCGCCCCAGGCCACCCTGGACTACGGCGCCCCCGAATGCTTTGAAGGCCAGTGCAGCAACCGTTCCGACATCTATTCCCTGGGAGTCATCGCCTACGAACTGCTCACCGGCCACCTGCCCTACGGCGAGCACGACAGCCAGCGGTCGGCCCGCAAGGCGCGAAGTTACATCTCCGCCCGCCGCTGGAATCCACAGATCCAACCCTGGGTGGATGGCGCCCTGCGCAAAGCGGTACAGCCAGACCCATCCCGGCGATATGACACCCTCTCGGAATTTCTACACGATCTCTCCAAGCCCAACCCCGCCTTCCGGGAAGAGCGCCATCAGCCGCTGATGGAACGCAACCCGCTGGCCTTCTGGAAAAGCTTGGCAGCGTTGCTGGCGCTGGTGAACCTGGTGCTGCTCTATCTGCTGGGACGCTGACCGGAAAGCGGCTGCTCGCGGCGGGGACACCGCTCCTACGGGGCCTCAAACACGTAGGAGGCGCGTCCTCGCGCCGAACCGGGAACTTCCGGGCTTCTGCCAGACAGAACGACCAGAGGTACTGAAAGGCCGGTAACCGACCCTTCACCTCAACCCAAAGCCGCCAGCGCCGCCTCGTAGTCGGGCTCGTCGGCAATCTCCTTCACCAATTGGGTGTAGGTCACCTTGCCGCTCTCATCCACGACAACCACCGCGCGCGCGGCCAACCCCTCCAGAGGCCCATCGGTAATAAGCACGCCGTAATCCTTGGCGAACTTCTTGCTCTTCATCATGGAAAGGGGCACCACATTCTTGAGCCCCTCGATGGAGCAGAAACGCCCCTGGGCAAAAGGCAGATCCGCTGAAACCACCAGACAGACCGCGTCGGAACGGTTGGAGAAATTCTGGTTGAACTTGCGCGCCGACTCGGCACAGGTGGGTGTGTCGAGGCTAGGCACGATATTGAGCAGCCGCTTCTTGCCGGCGAAATCGGCCAGGCTCACATCATTGAGATCGCCGTCGGTAAGACGGAAATCCGGGGCATCGTCACCAACAGCCGGCAACTCGCCGTTGGTATGCAGTTCGGTGCCTTGAAGGGTCACTGTAGCCATGTTCTCGCTCCTTACCTATTGGTTATGGTTGTGGAAGGATTGATTATACCGTTCGCTGAAACGGACGTTCAGAACCCGGTGTGGGACTGTTCAGAGACCGCCTCACCAGCTCGGCAAGATGGGAATCCGCCGGCAAATGAGCAGCCAGGTGATGGCGTCCCTTCCGCGAGAGCCGGGCCACGCCCCAGCGGCAGCGGCGCAGGGTCTCCTCGTCCCCTTCCCGCGCGTGGTAAAGGGGCAGGTTGACCTCGAAAAAGGAGAGGCTGTCGGCCTCGCGCAGCAGGTCGGCCCGGGGGTCGCCGCCCACCTCGTGCAGCTCCACCAGCCGGCAGGCCTCCCGGATCACCTCCGGCGCCACGCGGCACCCTTCCAGGATGCGCCTGAGCAGCGCCGCGCCACGCCGGGCGTGGGCCGCCTTGAAGGCGTCGTAGTCGTCGAAGGCCTCGCGCCGCACCCGGTCGGGGGTGGCGCGGTCGATGTCGTGGCCCAGGGCGGCGAGCCGCAGCGCCGGATCGGCACCCGGTTGCAGGCGCAACAGCCATTCCAGGGTATTCTCGGCATGGGCCGGGTCCTCGGGCACCTCGGAACCGGCGATCACCTCCAGGATGCGCCGCCGGGCGCAGTCGAAAGGATCACGCATTCCGGCAGACCACCAGCCGGCGCAGGGCCTCGAAATTCATCACCAGGGCGATGACGGCCAGCACCGCCAGGGGCTGGTCGAGCACCGCGCCGAGGAATATCAGAAAAACCCGCACATCCCGCCCCATGCGGAACCTGGCGCCGCCGCGCGCGCGCATCAGGCCGTCGTACTTGTCGGCGGTGTAGCTCACCATGAAGGAGCCGACGATGGCCAGGAAGCCGGCCACCAGGGCCACTCCGCCGCCCCCTTGTTGCAGCAGGTGCCAGGTGAGGCCGAACAGCAGCAGGGCGTCGGCATAGCGGTCCAGCACGGCATCCAGCCAGCCGCCGTAGTCGCTCTGCTGGAACTTCAGGCGGGCGATCTCGCCGTCGCAGCCGTCGATGATGGAGGCGAGCTGGGCCAGCACCCCGCCCGCCGCCAGGGCCGGGTAGCCCGGCAGCATGAAGAGCAGCGCGGCCACCACCGAGAGGGCGAAGGAGAAGAGCGACACCTGGTTGGGCGTCACCGGCAGGCGCACCAGCCAGCGCGACAGGCGGATGGAGAGGGGCCGGTTGAGCCAGCGCGACACCGGCCCGTCATGGGCCTTGCCGCGCAGCCGCGCCAGCAGGGCCTTCTCGGCCCGCCTCAGGGCCGCCTCGTCGTCCAGATCGCACCAGAAGCCGCCGCTGACCTCCAGAGCCTTCGCGCGTCCTTGTGCCGCCAGCCGCCGGACGCCGCCCGAGAGGCTGGTGTCGCCCTGGGCTTCGGCCTGGCGCAACGCCTCGAACAGCGCCGGCGTGGCCAGGAAGATGCCGGTGTCGTAGCCGTCGTACCACTCCAGCCCCTTGCCGATGGCCTCGATGCGGTCGCCCTCGCGGCGCACCCGGGTGACGTCGTTGGCGTCCACCAGGGGGTTGTGGCAGTCGCCATCCACCGCCAGCAGGAGGCCGGCCTCTGGCGCCCCCCGTTCGATGAGCCGGCGCGCCAGCCCGGGATCGAACAGGTGGTCGGCCATCAGCAGCAGAAAAGGCTCATCGAGCAGGGGCTCGGCCGCCAGCACCGAGGCGCCGTTGCCCGCCTCCCGCCAGCGCGGATTGGTGACCGTGGTAATGGGCACCCCCAGCCGCCGGGAGAGCCGCTCCAGGAAGGCCCGCAAGGGCTGTTCCCCGTATCCCGTGACCACCACGAAATCATCCGCCCCGGCGGCGAGCGCGGAGCGGATGGTTCTTTCGATGAGGGGTACCCCCAGGAAGGGGAACAGCGGCTTGCTCTCCGCCCTAGGCCGCAGCCGACTGCCGCTCCCCGCTGCCAGTATCAGGCACTTCATGGGGCTTCTCCCGGCCGGCGATGAAGGCCTCCATCAGGCGGTAGGCCTCGTCGTCGGTGACCTGGCGCGGCGGGTGCTTGCAGAAGTAGCTGGAAGGCGCGTGAATGACCCCGCCCAGGCCACGATCGAGGGCCAGCTTGGCGCAACGCACCGCGTCGATGGCCACCCCCGCCGAGTTGGGCGAGTCCTCCACCGACAGCCTCAGCTCCAGGTTCATCGGCACATCACCGAAGAGCTTGCCCTCCATGCGCAGGAAGCAGACCTTGTTGTCGTTCTGCCAGGGCACATAGTCGCTGGGGCCGACGTGAATGTTTTCGTCGTCCAGCCGCTCGGCGGCCACCGACTGCACCGCCTCGGTCTTGGACTCCTTCTTGGAGGCCAGCCGGGCGTGGTTGAGCATGTTGAGGAAGTCGGTGTTGCCGCCGGTGTTGAGC
>JALVUB010000051.1 GCA_027023915.1 Sedimenticola sp. | reverse complement strand
GGCCATCAACCGCGCCCTGGAAGCCCTCGACCGGGGCCGTATGGTGCTGGCAACTCACCAGGCCGGCGAGCTGCTGGCGGAAGAGCTGCGTCTGGCTCAGCAGGCGTTGTCCGAAATTACCGGTGAGTTCGGCTCTGAAGAGCTGCTTGGCGAGATCTTTTCCAGCTTCTGTATCGGCAAGTAACCTACGCCCGCATCAGGCTCTCGATCTCTTCGATGGTCTTGGGGGCATCCTTGGAAAGCACCTCGTGGCCGTCGCGTGTCACCAGCACATCGTCCTCGATGCGGATGCCGATTCCCTGCCACTTTTTCGCCACCCCCCGCGTCCCCTTGGGAATGTAAAGGCCCGGCTCGATGGTGAGCACCATGCCCGGCTCCAGCTCGCGCCAGTGACCGTCAATTTTGTAGTCGCCCACATCATGCACATCCAGCCCCAGCCAGTGGCCGGTGCCGTGCATGAAGAACTTTTTGTATTTTTCCTCCTTGATGAGCCTGGCCGGCTTACCCTTTAGCAACCCCAGCTTCACCAGGCCACGGGTAAGCACCCGCACCGCCGCCTTGTGGGGCGCGTCGTAGGCATTGCCCGGCTTCACTTGGGCGATGGCGGCGAGTTGGGCATCGAGAACGAGCTGGTAAAGCTGGCGCTGGGGGGCGCTGAAGCGGCCGTTCACGGGGAAGGTGCGGGTGATGTCCGAGGCATAGCACTCCAGCTCGCAGCCGGCGTCCACCAGCACCAGGTCGCCGTCGGCCAGTGGCTGGTTGTTGTGGATGTAATGGAGCACGGTGGCGTTGTCGCCACCGCCGACGATAGGGGGATAGGCCTGCTCCCTGGTGCCGCGCTTGTAGCAGGCGTCGATGAAACGCCCCTCCAGCTCCAGCTCGTTCATGCCGGGCCGGCAGGTTTTCATCAGCTCGCGGTGGGCGGCGGCGGAGATTTTCGCCGCGCGGCGCATCAGCGCGGCCTCGGAGCGCGACTTGTAGAGCCGCATGTCGTGCAGATGGTGGTCCAGTGCGATGAACTCCTGGGGTGGATGAACACCGCTGCGGGCCTTGGCGCGAATCCGGGAAACCCACTGGGACATACGCTGGTCCAGCTCGGCATCGCTGCCCATGCTGTAAAATACCTTGTCGCACTGCTCCAGCATGCGCGGCAGGATGTCGTCCAGGTCGGCGATGGGAAAGGCATCATCGGCGCCATAGCGCGCTTTGGCGCCCTCGATGCCGGCAAGGCTGCCGTCCCAGCGTTCCTTTTTCGGGTCTTTTTCGCGGCAGAAAAGAATGTACTCGCCCTGCTCACGCCCCGGTATCAGAACCGCCACCGCCTCCGGCTCGGGAAAGCCGGTTAGGTAGTAAAAATCGCTGTCGGGCCGATAACGGTAATGAACATCGTTGCTGCGTGTACACTGGGGCGCGGTGGGCAGTATGGCGATACTTCCCTTGCCCATGATGCGCATGAGCTGGCGCCGGCGGCGGGCGAATTCAGTCGGCGTCATCGGCGTGAACCTCGTTCCAGATAAGGGCGGCCGCCACCCAGAGATATTCAGCAAGTTGCATCAGCGCCTCTTCGGCTTCTTCATCATCACCAAACTCTTCCAGATCCATGCGCGCGATCTCGCCGAAGTCACGCAGCGCTTCTCCCGCCTCGCCGCGCATGAGTTCCGCCTTTTGACCACCTCCAAGACCGAAACCATAGAGAAAACCCTGGCTCCAGTCCCGCAGGGCCGTGGCCCGCTCGGCCACCGGCCGCTCTTCATCCGGCAACACCAGCCGTACCGGCATGCGCCGCTCCCGCAGCTCCCGGTCGGCGAGTTGCCACAGCCGCTCCAGCTCTTGCGAAGCCTCCTGGGCCAGCAGATCCCCCTCCTGGGCATCTGCCAACAGATGGGGCCGCCAGCGATCCAGGCCGGCACAGAGCATCCCACACAACATGCCGTGGGCCTCGGCCGCGCTCTCTTCGGCGCCAGCCGCCCGCAGCAGTCGCTCCAGGCGGGCGTGTTCAGGAGTAAACCCGGTCATGGATTCAGTTTAACATGGCGGGATAAGCTGCCATCCCACAAGTTTAGGAAGCTTCTTTAACATTGATCTTTAACCGCTGGCGATCTATATTCGCTCCATGAACAGCGCCAAACCCAATTCAACCGCCATCCAGATGTTGGAGACGCTGGAACAGCAGGTGTCGGCGCTCGTCGATACCTGCAATTACCTGAAAGAGGAAAACCGTCTGCTACGCGCCCAGCAGGAGCGCCTGCAGGAAGAGCGCGCCGCGCTCATGGAAAGAAACCATGCCGCGCGTACCCGGGTGGATGCGATCATAAGCCGGCTCAAGTCGCTAGAGGCCCACACGTGAGCCAACCCAATACCGTTACCGTCACTTTGCTAGAGAAGGAGTATCGTGTCGCCTGCCAACCCGGCGAGGAGGACGCAGTTCGCGTTTCCGCCCAGTTCCTGGACGAGCGCATGCGCGAAATCCGCCAGGCCGGAAAAATCATTGGTACTGAACGCATCGCGGTGATGGCCGCCCTTAACCTGGCCCACGATTATCTTTCCCTGGAGAACCAACAAAAATCGCTGGACAACGACATCGAGCAGCGCATCCGGAAGCTTCAGGAGCAACTCGAAGGTGCGTTGGGACAACTAAACCAACTGGAACTTTGAACCAATTCGGAGTAGCCTTTGTTTGAAAGGCATCCTCTGCGGTGTTCGTGCACCGGCTTAGTTATCCCTTGAGCCTATGCATTAACGACAGGGGACCATTGCCACTGTGGTGGTGTGCATGTCCGCCCGCGAGCGGAAAGCCTGATCCGCAGCCATGGTTCCCACTTGAACCTCACGGTTCAAGGTCACAAACCGGAAACGGCACAGGCGGAGGATGCCTTCCTTCTCTTCTGCTTGCATGATCCCCAACCGTAAGTCCTTGCGCCGGAGGCGGCGCGCTCTGACCCAGTCACAACAGCGTGACCACGCTCGACGAGCGGCGCAGCTTGTCGCGCATCAGCCCTTTTTTTTACGTGCCCAGCGCATCGGGTTTTACCTGGCCGCGGATGGCGAACTCGATCCCCTGCCGCTTATCGAGCGCGCGCTGGCCATGGGCAAGCAGTGCTGCCTGCCAGTGCTTCATCCACTCGGACACAAAAGGCTCTGGTTTGCACCATGGCGCCCGGGCCAACCCTTGCGTCACAACAGCTACCACATCCCCGAACCCGTGTGGCAGCGTGCCGGCGTCATCGATCCGCGTTCGCTGGAGCTGGTGATCCTGCCCCTGGTGGCTTTTGACCATCACTGCAACCGCATGGGCATGGGCGCTGGTTTTTATGACAGAACCTTTGCCCGGCGGCTGACCAACAATTATTGGAAAGGACCGACGCTGGTCGGTTACGCCCATGCACTGCAACAACTGCCGCGAGTGGAGAAACACCCTTGGGACGTTCCGCTCGACGCGGTGGTTACGGAGAAAAGAGTTTTTGTTTCAGCGCAATAAAAGGCTTTTGTTGCTGGTATTTCAGCTTTGTTTGTATATACTCGAAAAAACTTTTTTCGTTGACGGCGAAGGGGAGACGCGATGGTAAAGAAGACCACTAAAAAGCGGGCGGTGCAATCGGCAAAGAAGGTTGCCAAAAAAGCGACAAAGAAAAAAGTCGCCAAGAAAGTTGCCAAAAAGAAGGTGACCAAGAAAGCTACCAAGAAAAAGGTGGCGAAGAAAACCACCAAAAAGAAAGTGACCAGGAAGACCACCAAAAAGAGCGTGGCGAAGAAAGTCAGCAAGAAAAAGGTAGCCAAAAAGAAAACAACGAAGAAAAAGGCAACCAAGAAGAAGGTTGCAAAGAAAAAAGTCAGTAAGAAAAAAGGTTCGAAAAAGAGATAAACCGGGCCGCCGCCCATGGACGATCCTTACCCCGCCCCGGCAAACAGCCGGTAGGCGGGGTTGTCCGTCTCCTCCTGATAGGGGTAATCAAGCCCTTTCAGATAGGTTCGAAATGCCTTCAGTTCTCCCGGCTCAAGCTGAATGCCCACCAGCACCCGGCCGTGAGCCGAACCGTGATTGCGATAATGGAACAGGCTGATGTTCCAGCCTCGGCTCAACCCCGACAAAAAATTGAGCAAAGCACCCGGGCGTTCGGGAAAAACAAAACGGAACAGGTGCTCATTCTTCACCTGAGGCGCATGGCCGCCAACCATATAACGGATGTGGAGCTTGGCGGTCTCGTTGTCGGTCATATCCACCACGGGAAATCCCTTTTTCTCCAGCTTCGCCTTGAGCTGTTCTTTCTCTTCCATTCCGCCGGAAAGCTCCACCCCGCAAAAGACCTGGGCCCGCGCTGAATCGAAATAGCGGTAGTTAAACTCGGTGATGTTGCGCCGGCCCAGCAGCTTGCAGAAAGCAAGAAAACTGCCGGGCCGCTCGGGAATCTCCACCGCAAACAACGCTTCCCGCTGCTCGCCCAGTTCGGCACGCTCGGCCACATGGCGCAAGCGGTCAAAGTTGATATTGGCGCCGCTGAGCACGGCCACCAGCTTCTGTCCAGTCATATCATGCGCCTGGGCGTGCTTCTTGATACCCGCCACCGCCAGGGCACCCGCGGGTTCGGCAATGCTCCGGGTCTCGTCATAGATGTCCTTGATGGCGGCACAGATCTCGTCGGTGGAAACCAGCACCGTCTCATCCACGTGACGCTTGGCCAGCTTGAAGGTCTCACGGCCGATCTGGCGCACCGCCACGCCGTCGGCGAACAGCCCCACCTCTTTAAGCGTCACCCGACGCCCGGCAGCCAGCGCGCGATGCAGGGTGGGCGTGTCATCCGGCTCCACGCCAATCACTTTGATCTCTGGCCTCACGCGCTTGATATAGGCGGCCATTCCGGCAATGAGGCCACCACCGCCCACAGGCACATAGACAGCATCCAGTGGATCTTCATGTTGCCGCAGCACCTCCATGGCGATGGTACCCTGACCTGCAATGACGCAGGGGTCATCGAAAGGGTGAACGAACGAAAGCCCTTTCTCCCTGGCCAGCGTCAGGGCGTGCTGATAGGCATCGTCGTAGGAATCGCCATGGAGCACCGTCCGCGCCCCCAGACGGCGCACCGTCTGCACCTTGATTGGCGGCGTGGTGGTCGGCATGACGATAAGCGCGTCCACACCCAGCCGCCGGCCCGCCAGCGCCACCCCCTGAGCGTGGTTCCCCGCCGAGGCGGCAATCACGCCCCTCGCCTTTTCCTTGTCGGAAAGGTTGTAAATTTTGTTATACGCTCCGCGCAGCTTGAAGGAAAAGACGCTCTGTAGATCTTCCCGCTTCAGCCACACATCCGCCTTCAACCGCTCAGAGAGTCGCTCCGCCCGCTCCAGCGGCGTTTCACGCGCCACGTCGTAAACACGCGCGCGCAGAATGCGTTCCAGATAGTCGCTTGCCATGTCAAACTCATTGGGTAAATGGAAGGCGCCAGCGCGCTTTTCCGCGGCAGCAGCATACCATCGGACGGAGGGTTTGTGTTTGGAGAGCCGACCTCTTTATGGACCTTAGTACACGCGCTCCCTGGCTTTATCAGGGTTGCTTCGGCAGGGCAATTTTGGCTTCCACGCCCTTGCCCGCGACGACGGTGACGCGCGTGGTGGCACTGCGGTTGTTGTTGGCGGCTTTTACCAAGTAGTCCCCGGCAGGCAAAGTGAAAATACGCTCCGAACCGTAGCCACCACTGGCCACCTGAATCTGTTTGGGCTTTCCAAATTCATCCTTCCCTTCCCGGTAAACGTAGAACCAGGAACCCGATTCTTCGGTGATGGCTTTAAGCAACCCGGCATTCAGAGAAACGACTTTTTCCGTGGCTTTGTCTGCCTCCACCTTTATCGGCGCTTCGGCTTTCGCATTCCCCAAAGTCACCACGGCAATGTAGTCTCCAGCGGGCACGGTAAAGGTACGTTCGGCTCCATAGCCACCACTTGCCACCTGTACCCGCTTGGGCTTCCCGAATTCATCCTTCTCTTCCCGATAGATATAAAACCAGGCGCCACCCTTGGGCCTGCCGCCTGGCGCCAGCACACTTACCAGATGCACAACGCCGGCGTTCAGGTTGATCTCCTGTTCCACCGCGCTGCCAGCCTCCACGCTAATAGGTGCCTCGCCTACAGCGCTTCCCAATTTGGCTACAGCAATGTATTTGCCCGCCGGGACCGTAAAGGTGCGCTCCGAGCCGTAGCCCCCGGTCGAAACCTGTACACGCTTGGGCTTTCCGACCTCATCCATCTCTTCCCGATAGATGTAAAACCAGGCGCCCCCCTGGGCTTGCCGCCTGGCGTCAGCACGCTAACCAGGCGCACGCGACCCGCATTCAGGTTGATCTCCTGCTCCACCGCTTCGCCGGCTTTCACGGTTAGGGGTGCTTCACCCGCCGCGTCTCCCAATTTGGCTACGGCAATATATTTGCCGGCCGGCACGGTAAAGGTGCGTTCTGAACCATAGCCTCCAGTCGATACCTGCACGCGCTTGGGCTTTCCAAATTCTCCCGGCTCTTCGCGATAGACATAGAACCAAGCGCCACCTACGGGCTTGCCACCCGCTTTAAGCACCGAGTAAAGGCGGGTACGACCAGCCTTTAGATTGATTTCCTGATCCACATCCTTGCCTGGTTCCACCTTGAACGGCACCTCAGCCCGTGCATCTCCCAATTTGGCCATGGCCACATAGTCACCGGGAGCCAGTTTGAAGCTTCGTTCCGAGCCATATCCGCTGCTGGCCACCTGGACCCGCTTGCCATCAGCATCTTTATAGACATAGAACCAAGCGCCTCCCACCTTCGGCCCACCCGCTTTGAGCACTGTATAGAGATGCACGTTTCTTTTGGCATTAGGATCCGGTTTTTTCTCCTCCACTTTTTTGACCGCAGTAACCAGGGCGTCCCTCAGTGCCTTGGCGTTTGCTGCGGCAAAGAACTCGCCACCCGTGTTTTTCGCCATGCAGCGCAGCTGTTCCAGCCCCTGCTTGTCGCTGACATCAAACCCCACCACGTGAACCGTAAAATCGATTCCTTTCTTTTCCAGATCCTTGGCCAATGCACAGGGATCTGCATTACAGGTCTCGCGGCCATCACTAACCAGTATTACCGTGGCTTTGTCTTCGGTGTACTTCAGCTGTTCGGCAGCCTGGCGCACCGCGTCGGACAAGGGCGTTTTACCCTTGGGATTCAGACCGTTGACGGCCTTCATAAACGCAGACTTGTCGAGCTTGCCCACCGGCACCAACGTCTGAATATCAGAACAATCCCCCTTTTTCCGATGGCCGTATGCAATCAACCCAATTTCGTTTTCGGGTTTCCAGTCCTTGAGAATGTTGCCGATCACCTCACGGGCAATCTGAATCTTCGGCTTGCCCTGGATTCTGCCCCACATGCTGCCAGAAGCATCCAGCACCAAAATGACTTTTTCCCCGGCAAAAACGGGAAATGCCCCCAGCAGACTCACTGAAACATACAGTGCAAAAAAGAGGCGTGATATCCAATGTTTCATGCCGACCCCCGTAACCTTATGATGATAGTGGCTTGATAAAAACGTAGCACAGAATTCTTTGCGGATCGTCAAGGAAGCTCTGATAAAAGCCATCCTTGGCTTTATCAGACCTTGCCGCGCCGCAAATGCGGTTTGCGGCTTGCTTCATTTTTCAATCACTTGCGTGCTTGAAAATGGCGGGATTTCCTTGTCCCGCACGCGCACCTCGAATTTTTCGAGGTGCCCTGATGCACATCTTGGTTGTTATGATGGCAAGGGTTTTCTGGGAGTACACGCCATATGTCATACTCTTCCGACCTTCCACTACGGCCCGACCCTCGGCTGGAAGCGCTGTTCCGGCATGCGGACAAGGTTCTGCTCGGCAAGCCCCGCGCCTTGCGGCTGGCGATGGCCTGCCTGCTTGCGCGCGGTCATCTGCTCATCGAGGATCTGCCCGGCATGGGCAAGACCACCCTTGCCCATCTGCTGGCCGGCCTTCTTGGCCTGAAGTATCGCCGTATCCAGTTCACCAGCGATCTGCTGCCGGCGGACATCATCGGCGTTTCGGTGTACGACCGACGCAGCGAAAATTTCCATTTCCACCCTGGCCCCATCTTCGCCCAGCTCATCCTCGCCGATGAGATCAACCGCGCCACTCCGAAAACCCAAAGTGCCCTGCTGGAAGCGATGGAAGAGCGGCAGGTCACCGCCGAGGGAAAGACCCTTCCACTGCCAAAACCCTTTTTTGTCATCGCCACCCAAAACCCTGCGCACCAGGTGGGCACCTTCCCGCTGCCGGAATCTCAGCTCGACCGGTTTCTGATGCGTATCGACCTTGGGTATCCCGATCCCGCGGTGGAGCGGCAGCTACTGCGGGGCGATGGCGGGCGCGCCCGGCTGGCGGCCATGAAACCTGCTGCCACGAGTGAGGATCTTGCCGCCTGGCAGAAAGCAGTCAAGCAGGTCAAGGCGGCGGAAGCGCTGTTGGATTATGTGCAAGCGCTGGTGATCGAAAGCCGTGCCAACCCGGAACACCCGGGGCTGTCACCACGTGCCGGCCTGGCGCTGCTGGCCGCCGCCCGCGCCTGGGCCTGGCTGGCGGGACGGGAGATGGTGCTGCCCGAGGACGTGCAGGCAGTGTGGATAGCGGTAGCCGGTCACCGGCTTGGGCCGGAAGGGGAAAGCCGCGCCAAGAGGCTGATTCAAGCGGTGGCCGTGCCTTGAACGCTACATTCTTCTGGAACCGCTTCGTCCGCGTGGCCCAAACCGACCGCCGCGGGCGTACCTGCATCCAGGGCCGCGCCATTTACATTGTTCCCACCCGGCAGGGTCTTCTCTTCGGCCTGCTGTTGGCCGCCATGCTGGTGGCGTCCATCAACTACGCCAGCAACCCCGCCTTTCTGCTCACTTTTCTGTTGGGCGGCCTGCTCTTTCAGGCCATCTTTCACACCTGGCGTAACCTGCAAGGCATCTCGTTTCGCTGGCTTGGCGCCGAGCCGGTCTTCGCCGGCGGGAAGACCAGGGTTCGGCTGCAACTGTTTGCGCCAGACCGGGCACGCCCCGCCATCCAGGTCAGGTTTAGGGAAGAAGATCCGGTACTGATTCATCTTGCTGCCGACAAAGCGGTTATCGCCGAGCTGCCCTGGACCAGCTCCCGCCGCGGCCTGCACCGTCCGGGCCGCTTGGTGGTGGAGAGCCGCTACCCGCTGGGCCTTTTTCGGGCCTGGAGCTATCTCGAACCGGCGGGCGCCATTCTGGTCTGGCCGAAACCCGCCCCACCGCCACCCCTTTCCGGCGCGCCCGCCTGGGAAAGCAGTCTGGAAGGCGACCGGGGCGTGGGCACCGATGACTTCCAGGGCCACCGCAACTACCATCCCGGCGACACGCCGTCCCACATCCACTGGAAGGCGCTGGCCGCAGACAAAGGATTGTTGGTGAAACAGTTCGGCGGCGACCGCATGGAACAGACCTGGCTCGACTTCCACGCCCTGGCGCCGCTGGGGGTGGAAGAACGGCTGTCGGCCCTGGCCGGCGCGGTGGAGAAACTGGCCGGTACCGCAACCCACTTTGGTCTCCGGCTGCCGGACCAGGAGATCGCGCCGGCGTCCGGCCCTGCTCAGCGGCGCCGCTGTCTCGATGCCTTGGCGATTTACGGATTGGAGAAGCACAGTGGCTGACTCGCCGGCCCGCCAGCCACTGCAAAAACCGCAGCTGCTGTGGGCTGCGGTTCTGCTGTTTCTTTCCGCGCTGCCCCACTGGTGGCACCTGCACCCGCCGGTGCCGCTCGCCTTCACCGGGTTGGTGGCGGCCAGGCTGCTGCTTTGGCCCCGGGCCCAAAGGCGGCCCCCCGGCGCATTGCGGCTGGTATTGGTCGTGATGGCGCTGGCATTGGTGGCCTATCAGGTCGGGCTGACCGAAAGCCGACGCTTTGGGGTGGCATTGTTGGTGGTGATGGCGGGGCTGAAGCTGCTGGAACTCAGTTCACGAAACGAGCTCTATCTTACCGCCTTTCTCGGGCTCTTCCTGCTAGCCACCCAGTTTCTCTTCTCCAACACTTTGCCGCTCACCCTCTGGGTGCTGACGGTGGCCACCGGCTGGATCGCCTTTCTGGTGGCCATCAACAGCCCGCCCGGCAGCGGCGTGAAGGCGGCGCTGCGAACCGCAGCCTCCATGATGGCCGGAGGCGTTCCGGTGATGGTTCTGCTGTTCGTCCTTTTTCCCCGTCTCGACGGCCCGCTGTGGACGCTCCATTTTGACAACACCACCGCCGTCACCGGCGTCTCCGACCGCATCGCCATGGGCACCATCGCCAATCTCAGCCAGTCGGACGAAGTGGCTTTTCGCGTGCGCTTTCAAGGCCAGCCGCCACCGCCATCCCAGCGCTACTGGCGTGGCATGGTGCTTTGGCTCACCGACGGGCGGAACTGGTGGCGCCAGCCCGCGCCTGCCAGGCCGGAGAAAGCACCACCGACAAAGCAGGACTGGCGCTACGAAGTGACCATGGAGCCGTCCGGCCAGACCTGGCTCTTTCCTCTGGATCGTGTGATGTCGGCAAAAGAAACACTGCGGCTGGATGTTGATGGCACCCTTAAGGCCGACGCCCCCATCCGCGAACGCGTGACCTTCCGATTCACCAGCGTGCAACTCCCTTTGGACGAGCCCTTGAGCCTCCGCGCCCGCTGGCTTGGGCTGCAACTGCCGCGCCGGGTGTCTCCACGGGTTCGCGCCCTGGCGCGGAAATGGCGCCGCGAGGCCGGCGACGACACCCAGGTGGTGCAAAAAGCGCTGGCCTATTTCCACCATCAGCCATTCGTTTACACCTTGCAGCCACCCGTGCTGCGCGGCGATCCGGTGGATGAATTTTTGTTCAACACCCGCAAGGGTTTTTGCGAACACTACGCCACCAGCTTCGTGCTACTGATGCGACTGGCCGGCATTCCGGCGCGGGTTGTGGTGGGCTACCAGGGCGGTGAGATCAACCCCGTGGGCGGCCATCTGGTGGTGCGCCAGTCCGACGCCCACGCCTGGGCCGAAGTGTGGCTGCAAGGCCGCGGCTGGACGCGGGTGGACCCCACCGCCGCGGTGGCGCCGGAGCGGGTCGAGCGGGGCATTGCCCCCCAACC